>NZ_JBHYIG010000324.1:0-10415 GCF_042740015.1 Streptomyces sp. NPDC059037 | reverse complement strand
GCGGCCGCGGGCACCAGCTCGAACGCATACTGCACCTCCGACAATGGCACCCTCATGACCCCCGACGTGGCAATTGGCGCGGGGGGCAGAGAGGGGTTCAGGTGGGTAGGGAGCGGCCCGACCTCCGACGGCCGCCTCCATCCCTCAGCGTCTGGCTTCACCGCCCGCGAGGACGCGGTCCACCTGCCGCGGCGACAGGGCGTGTTCGACCGCGAGGATGCCGGCGCCCACCGCCGCCGCGTTCTCGCCCGTGCGGCTCGGCTCGATGCGCAGCACATGGGTGGCCAGCGGGTGCGAGCGCCGGTACACCGCTTCCCGTACGCCCGCGAGGAGTTGGTCGTGGACGGCGGCCAGCGCGCCGCCGACCACCACCGTGTCGGGGTTGAAGAAGTTCACAAGACCCGCGAGCACTTCACCGACAGCCCGGCCCGCCTCACGCACCATGCGGACGGCGTCGCGGTTTCCTGACTTCACCAGGCGTACGACATCACTGCCCGACGCGGCCTCCAGGCCGAGAGCGGAGAGCTTGCGGGCGATCGCCGCGCCACCCGCGACGGCCTCCAGGCAGCCGGAGTTGCCGCACCGGCAGGGCTCCTCGGTGTCACCGACCCGGATGTGCCCGATGTCGCCCGCGCTGCCCTGCGCACCCCGGTGCAGCCGGCCGTCCGCGACGATGCCGCAGCCGATGCCCGTGCCCACCTTGATGTAGAGCAGATAGCGCGTGTCGGGGAAGGCGCGGCGCTGCTCGGCGAGGGCCATCACGTTCACGTCGTTGTCGACGAGGGCCCGCGCGCCGAACCGCTCGGCGAAGAACTCCGGGATGGGGTACTGGTGCCAGCCCGGCATGATCGGCGGATCCACCGGACGGCCCGTGGAGAACTCCACGGGGCCCGGCACGCCGACCCCGATGGACTGCAACGACGCTGCCTCCCGGTCGGCCTCCTTGAGCAGGGAGTTCAGCGTCCGCTCGACATGGCCGAGCACCTCCTGCGGGCCGTCCGCGATGGAGAGCGGATCCTCGCGCAGGGCGAGCATCTCGCCGCCGATGTCGAGCAGGGCGACCCGGCAGTGCGATGCCCCCAAGTCGACGCCGGCGACGGCGTGTTCGCGCGTGCGCAGGCGCAGGCGCCGGGGTGGTCTGCCGCCCGTCGAACCGCCGTCGGCCTCCTCGATGACGAAGTCGTGCGCGATGAGCGCGTCCACCCGCTGCGAGACCGTCGACCGCGCGAGCCCCGTGAGCCGGGCGATGTCGGCGCGGGTCGCCGCGGCCCCCGTCCGGATCAGGGCGAGGACCTCGCCGGGCGACGACGGCAGGGAAACGGGGTGATCCGGCGCTCCAGACATGGCAGCCACCATAGGGACGACTTCCGCTGCTCACAAGGCTGATGGTGTTCGGCGGTCGACCTAAGTCGCCGTCAACTGCCGTACAAAGAAAGCTGCTTGAGCCCTTGACAGGTCAAAGCTCGCTCATCACATTGCTCTGCAGACCGCTGCCGAAGGAGCCGAGGGTGCAGGCGATGCAGGCGACTCAAGTGATGTTGGCGATGCGAGGGGTGTCCAAGAGCTTTCTCGGAGTGCGGGTGCTGCACGGTGTCTCGCTCGACCTCGCCGCGGGTGAGGTGCACGCGCTGGTCGGGGAGAACGGCGCGGGCAAGTCCACCTTGATGAAGGTCCTCGCGGGCGAACACGTACCGGACGAGGGCAGCATCGTGCTCGACGGAACAGAGCATTCCTTCAGCCACCCCGCGCAGGCCCAGGCCGCCGGAATCGGCATCATCCACCAGGAGTTCGCGCTGCTCGCGCACCGCACGGTCGCCGAGAACGTCTTCCTGGGCCGCGAGCCGACCCGCTACGGCCTCGTCGACCGCCGCGCGATGGAGGCGCGTACGGCCGAACTCCTCGCGGAGGTCGGTGTATCGGGCATCACGCCACGCACGTACGTCCGTGATCTGTCCGTCGCCCGGCAGCAGACCGTCGAGATCGTCAAGGCGCTCGCATCCGACGTCCGCGTCCTGGTCATGGACGAGCCGACCGCGCCGCTCGCCGACCACGAGGCGGGCCTCCTGCACGACCTCGTGCGCCGCCTCGCGGGCCGCGGTCTCGGCATCCTGTACATCTCGCACCGGCTGCGGGAGGTCTTCGAACTGTCGCAGCGGATCACGGTGTTGAAGGACGGCCGCCACGTCACGACCGTGCGCACCGCCGACACGGACACCGACCAGGTCGTACGCGCCATGGTGGGCCGGGAGCTGAGCGCCTACTACCCGCCGCGCGCCCGCCCCGAGGACATCGGCGAGGTCCGCCTCACGGTGACCGGCGGCGGCAACGACCGGCTCCGCTGCATCGATCTGACGCTGCGGGCCGGCGAGGTCACCGGCATCGCGGGCCTCGAAGGCTCCGGCCGTACGTCCCTGGCGCGGGCCCTGTTCGGCGCCGCACCGTTCACCGGCGGGGCCATGACGGTGAGCGGCGACGCCCTGCGGCCCACCACTCCACGGCAGGCCATCCGCGCGGGGATCGCCCTGGTGACCGAGGACCGCAAGACCGAGGGGCTCGCCCTGCGCCAGTCCGTGCGCGACAACGCCCTCCTCGTCACGCGCGCCGTCCCCGCCCGCGAAGGCCCGCCCGCGGCCCGCGAACTCACCGCGCTCCTTGAACGCGTCAAGCTCCAGGCGCGCGGCGAGGACCAGCAGGCCCAGTACCTCTCCGGCGGCAACCAGCAGAAGGTCGTCATCGCCAAGTGGCTCGCCGCCCGCCCCCGCGTCCTGCTCTTCGACGAGCCGACCCGGGGCGTCGACGTCGGTGCCAAGGCCGCCATCCACACCCTCGTGCGCGAGCTGGCCCGCGAGGGCATCGCCGTCCTGATCGTCTCCTCCGAGCTGCCCGAACTCATCGGGATGAGCGACCGCATCCTCGTCATGTCCGACGGCCGCATCGCCGGGGAACTCCCGGCGGGCGCCGCCGAGGAGGACGTGATGCGGCTCGCCACGTCCGGCCCGTCCGCCCTGTCCGACTCCTCCGGAGAGGAGCCCGCCGCGTGAGCGGTACCACCGGCACCACCGTCGCCCCGCCGCCCGCAGTGAAGTCCCGTGCCGTACGGCGCGGCCGGCTCACCGACCCGGCCGTCGGCGTCTGGCTCGCGGCCGCCGCCGTCACCGTGCTCGGCTGGATCGTGGTCGCCGCGCGCGGCGGCGACTTCCTCACCGTGTCGAACGTCGTCGGCATCCTGCAGAACTGCGTCGCCCTCGGCCTGGTCGCCGTCGGCCAGACCGCCGTCATCCTCACCGGCTCGCTCGACCTGTCGGTGGCCTACCTCATCAGCCTCGGCACGCTGGTCGCCGCCACCACCATGGAGGACGGCAGCGTCGTCACCGCGGTGCTCGCCGTCCTCGCCCTTTCGGCGGCCGTCGGACTCGCCAACGGCCTCATCGTCACCGGTCTGAAGGTCAACGCGTTCATCGCGACGCTCGGCACCGCGTACATCCTGCGCGGCTGGATCGAGGACAACTACACCGGCCCGGCCGGGAAGGTCCCCGCCTCCTTCCAGCATCTGGGCTACGACCGGATGGGCCCGATCCCCGTCTCGATCTTCCTGCTCGCCGCCGTCGCCGCCGCGATGTGGCTCGTCTCCCGCCGCACCCGCTTCGGACATCATCTGTACGCGACGGGCGGCGACGAACACGCGGCGCGCCTGTCCGGTGTCCGCACCCGGCGCACGATCATCGCCGCCCATGTCCTGTGCTCGCTCTGCGTGGGCGCCGCCGCCCTCTTCCTCGCCTCACGGCTTGGCGCCGGCGCCCCCTGGGCGGGCACCGAGGCCCGCTACGACCTGGAGTCGATCGCCGCGGTCGTGCTCGGCGGCACCGTCCTCGCGGGCGGCCGCGGGGGAGTGGCGGGCACGCTCGGCGGGGTCCTGGTGCTCGCCGTGCTCGACTCCGTCTTCAACCAGCTCGGCGTCGACCCGTTCTTCAAGAACGTGGTCCGCGGCATCGTCATCATCGCCGCCGTCGCGATCTACGCCCGGCGCGGCAGCAGGAGGTCCGCATGAGCAGCCAGACGGCAACGGTCGCTCCGTACAAGAGAGTTGCCCGCTCGCTCGGCAGCGGAGCGCCCGTCTACGCCCTGCTCGTGGTGCTCCTCGTCGCGCTCGCCGCCACCGACCCCGGCTTCTACGAACCCGACCGCTTCCTCGCCTTCGTCAAGCGAGCCGCGCCCCTGGTGATCCTCGCCGCCGGGCAGTATCTGGTCATCGTCTGCGGCGAGTTCGACCTGTCCGTCGGCGCGATCGTCACGGCGGGCGTCGTCGCGGCCGCGGAGGTCTACGGCTCGTTCCCGGACGCGCCGTGGCTGCTCATCACCGCCGGACTGCTGCTCGCGGGGGCGTTCACCGGCCTGGTCAACGGGCTGATCACCACGCGTCTGAGAGTGCCATCCTTCATCACCACGCTCGGCATGATGCTGATCCTGGAGGGTGCCGTCTTCTACTGGACGGGCGGCTCGCCGCACGGACAACTCTCCGAAGGGTTCAGGCAGTTGGGGCGCGGTACCGCCATGGGCTGGCTGCCCTGGGCCGTCCTCGCCTGTCTGGTCGCGGGCATCGTCGCCGTCCTGCTCATGCGCTCCGACTTCGGCCGCACGCTGATCGCGACCGGGGACAGCGAACGCGCCGCCGCCCTCGCGGGGGTGCGTGTCCACCGCGCCCGCGTCATCGCCTTCGTGCTGTCCGGCACGGCCGCCGCGCTGGCCGCCGTCCTCGTCGGCGGCTTCTCCGGGGTGTCCGCGCAGGCCGGCCGGGGCTACGAGTTCGAGGCGATCACCGCCGTGGTCCTCGGCGGGGTCGTGCTCGGCGGCGGGCGGGGCAGTGTCGTCGCCGCGATGGCCGGCGCCTTCTCGCTGCAGGCACTGTTCACGCTGCTCAACCTGCAGGGCGTATCGGGCGCCCTGGAATCCACCGTCCAGGGCGTCATCGTCATCGCCGCGGTCGGGCTCGGGGCCGCCGACTGGTCCCGGCTGCGCCGCCGCCGTACCCACTCCTCAGGAGGCAGACCCTCGTGACGCACATCCAGCCGAACCGCAGGCGCGCGCTCGCGCCCGCCGCCGCCCTCCTCGCGGGCGCGCTGCTCGCCTCCTGTTCCAGCGACACACCGCCCGACTCGCCGGCCGGGGCCTCGCAGAGCGGCTCGTCGGAGCAGGGCGACAAACCCTCCAAGTTCTTCGAACAGGCCGAGTACGACCGCCAGTTGGCGCTCGGCAAGGAGACTCCCCAGGGCCCGGCCGACAAGCCCTGGGAGCAGATGCTCGAACCGAAGATGGCCGACACCGCCCAGTACAAGAAGAAGGGCTCGGGCGGCACCCACCTCTGCTTCTCCAACGCCGGAGTCTTCAACCCCTGGCGGCAGGTCGGCCTGAAGAACATGAAGGCCGAGGTGAAACTCCACGAGGAGATCAGCGACTTCACCGTCCTGGACGCCCAGGGCAAGGACGACAAGCAGATCTCCGACATCCAGGAGCTGGCCGGGAACAAGGACTGCGACGCGCTGATCGTCTCGCCGAACACCACCGCCACCCTCACCCCCGCCGTGAAGGAGGCCTGCGGCAAGCTGCCCGTCATCGTCTTCGACCGCGGCGTGGAGACCGACTGCGCCGTCACCTTCGTCAACCCGATCGGCGGCTACGGCTACGGCGCGGTCGCCGCCGACTTCCTCGTCGACAAGGTCAAGCCCAAGGGGAAGATCCTCGCCCTGCGCATCTCGCCCGGCGTGGACGTCCTGGAGACCCGCTGGTCGGCGGCGAAACTGGCCTTCGACAAGAGCGAACTGGACGTCGTGGACGCGAAGTTCACCGACGGTGACCCCGCCGAGACCAAGTCGATCGTCTCCGACGCAATCTCCCGGCACGGCTCCATCGACGGCGTCTGGATGGACTCCGGCGCCACGGCCGTCGCCGCCGTCGAGGCCTTCGAGGACGCGGGCGTCGACGTCCCGCCGATCACCGGCGAGGACCAGCAGGACTTCCTGGAGGCCTGGAAGGACAAGAAGCTCACCGCGATCGCCCCCACCTATCCGACCTTCCAGTGGCGTACGCCGGTCATCGCGGCCCTGCGGATCCTGGACGGAAAGGAGGTGCCCAAGGAGTGGAAGCTGCCGCAGCCGACCGTCACCCAGGAAAACCTGGACGAGTACCTCCAGGACGGCATGCCGCCGCTGCACTACGCGATGTGCGGGTGCCAGGACATGCCGGGCTACCCCAAGGACTGGAGGAAGAAGTGACGTACGCTGCCTGGCAGTTGGGGGCGAATCCCTGGATCTGGCACTCGCCGGTCTCCGGTGAGGTGCTCACGGAAACCCTGCCCCGTCTGGCGGTCTTGGGCTTCGACTGCGTGGAGCTGCCCCTCGAAGACGCCGACGACTGGGAGCCCGCGGCGGCCGCCAAGCTCCTGGACGCAACGGGCCTGACGCCGGCCGCCGTCGTCGCCGTCATGCCCGGCCGGCGGAACCTGGTCCGCGCCGACCAGGCCATGGTCCGCGCCACCCAGGACTACCTGCGCCGCTGTGTCGACGCGGCCCATGCGATCGGCGCCCCCGTGGTGGCAGGACCCGTGTACGCGGCGGTCGGCCGCACCTGGCGCATGGACCGGGCGGCGCGCTCGGCGGCGTACGCGGAATGGCGGGCGCACATCGCGCCCGTCGTCGAGTACGCGGCCCGCGCCGGGGTGCGCATCGCCGTCGAACCCCTCAACCGCTACGAGACGAGCCTGTTCAACACCGTCGCCCAGACCCTCACCGGCCTCGAAGGCCTCCCCGAGGACGCGATCGGCGTCGCGCTCGACACGTACCACCAGAACATCGAGGAGCACACGCTGCCCGACGCGGTCCGCGCGGCGGCCGGCCGCATCGCCCATGTCCAGGTGTGCGCCAACGACCGCGGCGCGCCCGGCGCCGACCACCTCGACTGGCCCGGTTTCCTGCGCGCCCTGAGCGAGTCCGGCTACCAAGGCACCCTCTGCATCGAGTCGTTCACCGCCCACAACGACGCCATCGCCGTCGCCGCCTCCGTCTGGCGCCCCCTCGCACCCACCCAGGACGCGCTCGCGACCGACGGCCTCGGCTTCCTGCGCCGCACCCTCGCGGCCCTCTGATGTCCGGCACCAGGCACCCGCACCCCGTCCACACAGAGAGGAACCGCTCATGAGCTGTCATGCTCGTGACATTCATGCCTTAAGGGGCCTACGAAGAGGGGTCGTCGCCCTGCTGGCGGCACTGCTCCTCACGGTGGGCTTCCTGCCAGGATCCGGAGCAACCGCGGCCGACAAGGACCCCGCCTTCCGCGCCCTGCTCTTCACCAAGGCCGTCGGCTACGTCCACGACTCGATCCCGGCCGGCATCCAGATGGTCAAGGAGCAGGCCGCGGCGAACGACTTCGAGGTCGTCCAGACCGACGACGCCACCGTCTTCGACGACGCGAAGCTCAAGGACTTCGACGTCATCATCATGCTGCAGAACTCCGGCATGGTCTGGGACACCGAAGCCCAGCGCGACGCCATGAAGAAGTACGTGAAGAGCGGCAAGGGCGTCGTCGCGCTGCACAACACCCTCGACATGGGCGTCGAGGACTCCTTCCCGTGGTGGGACGAGCTCATCAACGCCGGTGCCCACATGCCCGCCCACTCGCCGGGCGTCCTCAAGGGCACGGCGAAGGTCGCCGACCGCGACCACCCCTCCACCAAGGGTCTTCCGGAGCGCTGGGAGCGCCCGGAGGAGTGGTACAACTTCGACAAGAATCCCCGCGGCGACGTGCACGTCCTGGTCACCGCCGACGAGACGACATACGACCCGGGCGGCTCCAAGATGGGCGCCGACCACCCCATCTCCTGGTGCCGCAACGCCGAGGGCGGCAAGGTCTGGGCCACCGCCATGGGCCACGACAAGGCGTCGTACACCGAAGCCGCCTTCCGTGAACATGTGCTCGGCGGCATCCAGTGGGCCTCGGGCAACAAGGCGGGCGACTGCGGCGGCACGGTCTGGTCCGGCTACGAGAAGACCGCGCTCGACGACAACACCGCCGACCCCATGGAGCTCGACGTCGCCAAGGACGGCAAGGTCTTCTACGTCCAGCGCAGCGGCGAGGTGAAGATCTTCGACCCGAAGAGCCACTCCACCTCCACCGCCGGGAAGCTCGACGTCTACACCGGCGGCGAGGACGGCCTGGTCGGCATGGAGCTCGACCCGAAGTTCGCCGACAACCGCTGGCTCTACCTCTACTACGCGCCGGCGAGCGCCAAGGAGGACGTCAACCGCCTCTCCCGCTTCACGGTCAAGGCGGACAACACCCTCGACCTGGCCAGCGAGAAGAAGCTCCTGGACGTCCCCGCCTACCGCGACCGCAGCTTCCCCGAGCCCGGACACACCGGCGGCGCCGTCGAGTTCGGCCCCGACCGCACCCTCTACCTGGGCGTCGGCGACGACGTCCCGCCCAACCTCGACCCGAACTGGCAGGGCTACGCCCCGATCGACTGGCGCCCCGGCAAGGAGCGCCTCGACGCCGCCCGCACCGCGGGCAACACCAACGACCTGCGCGGCAAGATCCTGCGCATCAAGCCGACGGACTCCGGCGGCTACACCATCCCCAAGGGCAACCTCTTCGCCAAGGGCACGGACAAGACGCGGCCCGAGATCTACGCCATGGGCTTCCGCAACCCCTTCCGCTTCACCGTCGACCCCAAGACGGGCTATGTGCACGCCTCCGACTACGGCCCCGACCGCGGCGGCCCGACGACCGACCGCGGCCCCGAGGGCCTGGTCGAGTACAACGTCATCAAGAAGGCCGGCAACTACGGCTGGCCGTTCTGCCACGGCAACAACCAGGCGTACGCGCCCTACGACCCCGACACCCAGAAGGTCGGGACGAAGTTCGACTGCGCCAAGCCCACCAACCCCTCGCCGAACAACACCGGCCTGAAGGATTTGCCGACGCTGCAGCAGCCGGAGATCTGGTACGGCTACGGCGAGTCCAAGGAGTTCCCCGAGATGGGCGCGGGCGGCTCGGCCCCGATGAGCGGACCCGTCTACCACTACGACCCCAAGAACCCCTCCAAGACGAAGTTCCCCGCCTACTTCGAGGGCGCGAGCTTCTTCTACGAGTGGGCCCGCGACTCGGTCAAGGAAATCCGCTTCGACAAGGACGAGAAGCTCCTGAAGATCAACGACTTCCTGAAGTCGGCGAAGTTCGCCAAGCCCATGGACATGACCTTCGGGCCCGACGGTTCGCTCTATGTCCTGGAGTGGGGCAGCGAGTTCGGCGGCGGCAACAACGACTCCGGGCTCTACCGCATCGACTACGCCCAGGGCCAGCGCACCCCGCTCGCCCGGGCCAAGGCCTCCGCCACCAACGGCCCCGTCCCGCTGAAGGTCGACTTCTCCAGCGAGGGCAGCAAGGACCCGGACGGTGATCCGCTCACCTTCGCCTGGGACTTCAACGGCGACGGAACCTATGACTCCACCGAGGCCAACCCCTCCCACACCTATGACGCCAAGGGAGACTTCAACGCCCAGCTGAAGGTCACCGACTCCACCGGCAAGTCCGGTTACGCCAACGTCCCCGTGACGGCGGGCAACACCGCGCCCAAGGTGACGATCGAGACCCCGGTCGACGGCAAGCTCATCCAGTTCGGCGACAAGATCCCCTACAAGGTCACCGTCACCGACCCCGAGGACGGCACGATCGACTGCACCAAGGTCACCGTCAACCCGGCCCTCGGCCACGACGACCACGAGCACCCCACCACCGACATCCCCGGCTGCGAAGGCACCGTGGACACCGGTGACCTGGGCGGCCATCCCGAGGGCGCCGACCTCACCTACGTACTCAACGCCAAGTACACCGACAAGGGAGGCGACGGCGTCAGCGCGCTGACCGGCTACGGCCGCTCCGTCCTGCAGCCCAAGCACAAGCAGGCCGAGTACCGCGACGACCAGTCAGGAACCCGCATCGTCTCCCAGGAGGGTGCCGAGAACGGCAAGCGCATCGGCGACATCAGCAACGGCGACTGGATCGCGTACAGCCCGATGAGCGTCGAAGGCGTCGGCAAGGTCAGCTACAAGCTGTCCTCGCCCTACGGCGTCGGCTCCATCGAACTGCGCGCCGACGCCCCCGACGGCAAGCTGCTCGCCACGACCCCTGTCCCCAACACCGGGGGCTGGGACACCTATCAGGCCACTCCGGACGTCCCTGTCGAGGCGTTGACCGGCACCCACAAGCTGTATGTGGTCTTCAAGTCGACGCAGGACAATTCCTTCGACGTAGACGCGGTGCAGTTCACCACGTCATAGTCGCTCGGTAGTCGCCAGAGGCATACGAAGGGGGGGGGCGGCGCCGGGGGGGGCCCCCCCGAGCGCGCCCCGGACACCCAGCGCACC
>NZ_JBHYIG010000323.1:0-10429 GCF_042740015.1 Streptomyces sp. NPDC059037 | reverse complement strand
ACCGCCCCCCTCATCGACCACTACCACGCGCACATCATACCTCGTTTCGTGTTTGTGGGGTTGTTTTTTTTTTTCGCATCTCCCGGGGTCCACCCCCCCACGTCATCCCGCCCCCCCCCTTCGCGTTTGAGCAGGGGGTTACAGCACCTTCGACAGGAACGACTGCGTCCGCTCGTGCTGCGGATTCGTCAGTACGTCACGCGGGTGGCCGGACTCGACCACCACGCCCTCGTCCATGAAGACGAGGCTGTCGCCGACCTCGCGGGCGAAGCCCATCTCGTGCGTCACGACGATCATCGTCATGCCGGACTCGGCGAGGTCGCGCATGACGTCGAGGACGTCACCGACCAGCTCCGGGTCGAGCGCCGACGTCGGCTCGTCGAAGAGCATCAGCTTCGGGTCCATGGCCAGCGCGCGGGCGATCGCCACACGCTGCTGCTGGCCGCCCGAGAGCTGCGAGGGGTAGTTCTTCGCCTTGTCGGCGAGGCCCACGCGCTCCAGGAGCTGGCCCGCGCGCTCCCGGGCCGCCGCCTTGGACTGGCCCTTGACCTGGACCGGTGCCTCCATGACGTTCTCGAGGGCCGTCATGTGCGGGAACAGGTTGAAGCGCTGGAAGACCATGCCGATGTCCCGGCGCTTGAGGGCGACTTCGCTGTCCTTGAGCTCGTACAGCTTGTCTCCCTTCTGCCGGTAGCCGACCAGGTCCCCGTCGACGTAAAGACGACCGGCGTTGATCTTCTCCAGGTGGTTGATGCAGCGCAGGAACGTCGACTTGCCGGAGCCGGACGGGCCGATGAGGCAGAACACCTCACCCGACTTGACCTCCAGGTCGATGCCCTTGAGGACCTCTACGTTGCCGAAGGACTTGTGGACGCCCTCGGACTTCACCATGGCGGTCATGCGACGCCTCCCTTCGGGCGGCTCAGCGAGAGCATGTTCGCCTTGATCTTCTGGAACGGGGTGGGCGGCAGGGAACGGGACGAACCGCGCGCGTAGTAACGCTCCAGATAGAACTGTCCGACGCTGAGGATCGACGTCATGATCAGGTACCAGGTGGCGGCAAGCAGCAGTGCCTCCACCGTCGCACCTGACGTGGTGCCGATGTCCTGGGCGTACTTGAGGAGCTCGTAGTACTGGACGGCGGCGACCAGCGACGTCGTCTTGAGCATGTTGATGACTTCGTTGCCCGTCGGCGGCACGATCACGCGCATCGCCTGCGGCAGCACGACCCGGCGCAGCGTCTTGCCGTGGCTCATGCCGAGCGCGTGGGAGGCCTCGGTCTGGCCCTCGTCGACCGAGAGCAGGCCGGCGCGGCAGATCTCCGACATGTACGCGGCCTCGTTGAGGCCCAGGCCGAGCAGCGCCGTCAGGAACGGCGTCATGAACTCCGACCACTCGTCCTTGTAGATCGGACCGAGGTTGATCGTGTCGAAGACGAAGCCGAGGTTGAACCAGACGAACAGCTGGACCAGGACCGGCGTACCGCGGAAGAACCAGACGTAGAACCAGGCGATCGACGAGGTGACCGGGTTCTTCGACAGGCGCATCACCGAGAGGAGTACGCCGCCCACGATGCCGATCAGCATCGAAAGGACAGTCAGGACCAGGGTCTCGCGGACGCCCTTGAGGATGCGCTCGTCGAAGAAGTTGTCGGGGATCGCGTTCCAGTTGATGTCGCCCTGCGCGAACGCGTACACGATCGCGCCGAGCGCGCCGATCGCGAGGATCGCGGCGACGTACCGGCCGAAGTGCCTGACCGGGATGGCCTTGATGGCCTCGGGCGAGGAGGACGGTGGGGTGTCCTCCGGGCCCTTCTTGGTGATGTCGGTGGTCACGTGAGTGGCCTTTCAGCGACTGAGAGGGACGCGGTCACTTGCCGCCGTTGATCTGGGCTTCCTTGACCGCGCCGTCCTCGACGCCCCACTTGGAGATGATCTTGTCGTACTCGCCGTTCTTGATGACGGCGTCGAGCGCCGCCTTGATCGCGTCACGCAGCTCGGGGTTCTTCTTGGAGACCGCGATGCCGTACGGGGCCGCCTCGACCTGCTCGCCGACCAGCTCGAAGTCCTTGCCGCCGCCCGAGGTCTTCACCGCGTACGCGGCGACCGGGAAGTCGGACGAGCCCGCGTCCGCGCCGCCGGAGCGCAGTCGGGTCTGGGCCTGCTGGTCGTTGTCGAACTGCTCGATCGCGATCTTCTTGCCGTCCTTGCACTTCTTCGACTCGGCCTTGGCCAGGTCGTGCGAGACGGTGCCGCGCTGGACGACGATCTTCTTGCCGCAGAGGTCCGCCCAGGTCTTGATGCCCTGGTCGTCACCCTTCTTGGTGTAGATCGAGACGCCCGCCGTGAAGTAGTCGACGAAGTCGACGCCGGTGCCGATCTTCTTGCCGGTCTCCTCGTCGATGCCTTCCTGGCGGTTCTTGGTGTCGGTCATGGCCGACATCGCGATGTCGTAGCGCTTGGAGCGCAGGCCGCCGAGGAGGGTGTCGAAGGTGCCGTTCTCGAACTCGAACTTCACGCCGAGCTGCTTGCCGAGCGCCTCGCCCAGGTCGGGGTCGATACCGACGGTGTTGCCGGACTTGTCCTTGAACTCGACCGGCGGGTACGCGATGTCCGAGCCGACCTTGATGACGCCCGCGTCCCGGATGTTCTCGGGCAGCTTGTCGGCGAGCGGCGCGTCGGTGACCTTCTCGCCGCCGTTGTCCTTGGTCTGGTCTCCGCAGCCGGTCAGCAGCAGCGCGCCGGCGACCGCGATCGCGCCGACCGCGGTCATCCGGGTCTTCGCGGACGTCCGTGCGGTCGTACGACAGATGGAGCGTGCGGTCATGAGGGTCCTCCGGCGGATGAGGGAGTTGCCGAGAGGTCGTGCACACACCTTCGGGTGTCGCGACCTCGTGTGATGACGGCATCTTGCCATTCGGACCGTCCGATTCTGGGTGCTCGAGATGTCAAAATCGGATAACGGGCGAGCCCCGAACCCCGACAGGCCCGTACATCCCGGCCGTACCGGTTGGGGAAGGAAGTGCCGCTATTTGAGATTTTCCGTCAATCTCGCCATCTGGACCAGTGCGCGGGTCATGCGCGGGTCATGCCGACTCTCCCTGCCGGGGATCGTGCCGCTCTCTAGCGCCCAGTTGTTGGATCGGTACAAGGACCGCGGTCCTTGTGGGTAACCAATCCCACTCGCCCGTGCCCGGCGCTTTCAGGTAGAAAGGCTCTTTACACCCCTCATCCGGGGCCCAGGGCGCGTGTGCGGCGCGCCCGCGTGTCTGTACCTCCCTCCGCCGACAGGCGGGGAACAGACGCGGTGCCCGCCCACTTCTCAACCAGGAGTGGACACCCTCAACTGATGATTTAAGACTTAAGGGGTAAGACAAGTGGCAGCGGAGATCGTCAATCCTCGCAGCGACAGCAGTACGGGTCACGAAGGCGGCAGTGAGCTTGTCGATTCCTTCGATCCGGCGTTTGCGCTGCACCGCGGCGGCAAGATGGCCGTGCAGGCCACCGTGCCCGTGCGGGACAAGGACGACCTGTCCCTGGCGTACACGCCCGGCGTCGCGAAAGTGTGCACCGCGATCGCCGAGCAGCCGGAGCTGGTGAACGACTACACATGGAAGTCGAACGTCGTGGCCGTCGTGACCGACGGTACGGCCGTGCTCGGGCTCGGTGACATCGGTCCCGAGGCCTCCCTCCCCGTGATGGAGGGCAAGGCCATTCTTTTCAAGCAGTTCGGTGGCGTCGACGCGGTTCCGATCGCGCTCGCGACGACCGATGCGGACGAGATCGTCGAGACCGTCGTGCGGCTCGCCCCGTCCTTCGGCGGCGTGAACCTCGAGGACATCTCGGCCCCGCGCTGCTTCGAGATCGAGCGCAAGCTCCAGGAGCGGCTCGACATTCCCGTCTTCCACGACGACCAGCACGGCACGGCCGTCGTGACGCTTGCGGCGCTGCGGAACGCGGCGAAGCTGACCGGGCGCACGCTCGGTGATCTGCGTGCCGTGATCTCCGGCGCCGGTGCGGCCGGTGTCGCCATCGCCAAGTTCCTGCTCGAGGCGGGCATCGGCGATGTGGCGGTCGCGGACCGCAAGGGCGTCGTGAGCCAGGACCGGGAGGACCTCACCCCGGTCAAGCGCGAGCTCGCGGAGATCACCAACAAGGCCGGGCTCAGCGGCTCGCTCGAGAGCGCGCTCGCGGGTGCCGATGTGTTCATCGGCGTCTCGGGCGGCACCGTTCCGGAGCCCGCGGTGGCCTCCATGGCCAAGAACGCGTTCGTGTTCGCCATGGCCAACCCGAACCCCGAGGTGCACCCGGACATCGCCCACAAGTACGCGGCTGTCGTCGCGACGGGGCGTTCGGACTACCCGAACCAGATCAACAACGTGCTCGCGTTCCCCGGCATCTTCGCCGGTGCGCTGCAGGTGCGGGCCTCGCAGATCACCGAGGGCATGAAGATCGCCGCGGCGAACGCGCTGGCCGATGTGGTCGGCGACGAGCTGTCCGCCGCGTACGTGATTCCCTCGCCGTTCGACGAGCGGGTCGCGCCGGCGGTTACCGCGGCGGTTGCCGCTGCGGCTCGTGCCGAGGGTGTCGCCCGCCGCTGAGCGGTGCGAGTGAAGGTCTGACCGCGCCCCGTTCCGTACGTCCTGCGTACGGCACGGGGCGCGGCGCGTGTCACAGCCGTACCTGGTTACGCACCGGTACGCCCCCGGCCTATCGTCGGCTCATGTTCGCCGCCTACGCCGCCCGCATCGACCGTGACCAGCCGCTCAGTGGCCTTGAGTTGGGGGAGCGTCCCGCCCCCGATCCGCGCCCCGGCTGGTCGACCGTGAACGTCAAAGCCGCCTCTCTCAACCATCACGACCTGTGGTCCCTTCGCGGGGTCGGTCTCGCCGATGACAAGCTGCCGATGATCCTCGGCTGTGATGCCGCCGGGATCGACGAGGACGGCAATGAAGTCGTCCTGCATTCCGTCATCGGGCAGACCGGGTACGGAGTCGGGCCCCGTGAGGGCCGCTCGATCCTGACGGAGAAGTATCAGGGGACCTTCGCCGAGCAGGTCTCCGTCCCCACGTGGAACCTGCTGCCGAAGCCCAAGGAACTGTCGTTCGCCGAGGCGGCCTGTCTGCCGACCGCCTGGCTCACCGCGTACCGCATGCTCTTCACCAACGCCGGGGTGCGCCCCGGTGACTCGGTCCTGGTCCAGGGTGCCGGCGGAGGTGTCGCCACCGCCGCGATCGTGCTCGGCAAGGCCGCGGGGCTGCGGGTCTTCGCGACCAGCAGGGACGAGGCCAAGCGGAAGCGGGCCCTGGAGCTGGGTGCGGTGGAGGCCGTCGAGTCCGGTGCGCGGCTGCCGCAGCGGGTGGACGCCGTCATCGAGACGGTGGGGGCGGCGACGTGGTCGCACTCGATCAAGTCCCTGAAGCCGGGCGGCACCGTGGTGATCTCCGGCGCCACCAGTGGCGACCGGCCCTCGCATGCCGAGCTGACGCGGGTCTTCTTCCTGGAACTGAAGATCGTCGGCTCGACCATGGGGTCCAAGGAGGAGCTGGAGGATCTGCTCTCCTTCTGTGCCGCCACGGGTGTGCGTCCCGTCATCGACGAGGTGCTGCCGCTCGACCGGGCGCGTGAGGGCTTCGAGCGGATGGAGTCCGGCGACCAGTTCGGGAAGATCGTGCTGGAGGTCTGAGCCTCTTCGCCTCCCCCCGCCTGTCAACTCTGGTTGACGGGCGGGTTTTGTCAACGTAAGTTGACGTGCATGACCGAAGCAACGGATCTCGCCGAGCGTGCGGGTGATCGTGATCCACGAGTCGGGCTGCGAGCCGTCACCGCGCTGCGGAAGCTGGTGGAGCAGCTTGAGGCCGTGCAGGTGCGCAGTGCGCGCCGGCAGGGCTGGTCGTGGCAGGAGATCGCCGCGGAGCTCGGAGTGAGCAGGCAGGCCGTGCACAAGAAGTACGGGAGGCAGTGATGTTCGAGCGGTTCGCGAAGGACGCCCGCGGTGTGGTCGAGGGCGCGGTCGAGCATGCCGAGCGGGCGGACGCCGACGCCATCGACGACGGGCACCTGCTGCTCGCGCTGCTCGACCGCGAGGCGAGCCGGGCGTCCTTCGCCCTGTCCTCGCTCGGCGCCACGCGCCGCCGGGAGTCGATCGAGCGGGCGCTTGGCGAGTCGCGGCGCCGCGGCGGGCTCTCGCAGGCGGATACGGAGGCGCTTGCGGGGCTCGGCGTCGATGTGTCCGAGATCGTCTCGCGGGTCGAAGAGGCCCATGGCGTCGGCGCGTTGGCCGGTGGCGGGGGCGGTAAGGGCGGCAGGGGCGGCAGGGGCAGGCGGGGGTGGGCCGGGCATCGGCCGTTCACCCGCGAGGCCAAGGACACCCTGGAGAAGTCGCTGCGCATCGCCGCGGCCCGCCGCGACAGGACCATCGGCGACGAGCACATCCTGCTCGCCCTCACCGTCCGCCCCGGCGTGGTCGGCGAGGTGCTCGCGGACCACGGGGTGACTCATGAGTCGGTGCAGCGGGTGCTGTTCGGGGCCGCTGCGGAGTAGGGCAGGGGCCGTGCGGGCGGAGGGCTTCGGTGCCCCCCGCCCGTACGGATTTGGCGTCGGCGTCAGCCCTTCGGTGTGCGCAGCGCCGCGCCGATGTGAGCGGCCGCCGCGGACAAGTGGCGGCGGGCGTCGCGGAGTTGGTCCTCGCTCACGCCGTGGTCCCGGGCCGCGTCGCGGATGTCGTCGCGGAAGCGGTCCAGGAGGCGGTCCAGATCACGGGCCGGGTTGCCGGTGCCGTCCTCCTGGGACCAGTCCGGGACGTACTCGGCGGGGACCGCGTCCTCGCGCTCCATGGTGAACTTGGGCTCCTCGGCGGTGGGCCCTGCGCCCTCGCCGGATGCCTTTGCCGCGCCGGAGCTCTTCCCGGAGCCCTTCGCGAACTCCTTGCCGAAGTCCTTTCCGAAGTCCTTTCCGAACTCGCCGAACTCCTTGGCCAGTTCCGACAAACCCTCACGGACCCCCGTCGGCCAGTCGCCGCGCGTGAAGTGGTCCTGCACCTGGTCCTGGACGAGCCGCGCGATGCGCTGCATCTCCTGCTGGGCCTGGGCGCGGACCTTGTCCTGTGCGTCCTGGGCCTGGCGGCGGGCGCGCTGGGCCTCCTCGCGGGCCCTGCGGGTCTCGTCCTTCGCGCGGCGCGCCTGCTCCTTCCACTCCTGCTTGGCGCGCTTGAACTCCTCCTTCGCCTGGCGCCAGCTCTCCTTGCTGTCGCCCCAGGAGGTGTCGAAGAAGTCGGAGGGGTCGGGGAAGGGCTTGCCGCCGGTGCCGTCAGTGCCGTCAGTGCCGCCGGTGCCGCCGGTCCCGTTCTTGGCGCCCTTGCCGTCCGAGGTGCGGGCTTCCTCTGCTGCCGCGCGCATCTCGCGGCGGAGCTCGCCCGCCGCGCCGCGGACGCCGTCGCGGATCTCGGCCGCGAGCTCGGCGACCGACTCGCGGATCTCCAGCTCCAGATCGGCCAGCTCGCCGCTGCGGTCGGCCAGTTCGGCGCGGCCCGCGTCCGTGATGGAGTAGACCTTGCGGCCGCCCTCCGTGGTGTGCGTGACCAGGCCCTCGGCCTCCAGCTTCGCCAGGCGCGGGTAGACCGTGCCCGCCGAAGGCGCGTAAAGACCCTGGAAGCGCTCCTCCAGGAGGCGGATCACCTCGTAGCCGTGGCGCGGGGCCTCGTCGAGGAGCTTCAGCAGATACAGGCGCAGTCGGCCGTGGGCGAACACGGGGGCCATCTCAGAGCACCTTCTTGTCGTTCGGGGCGGCGTCGCTCGGAGCGGTCTCGTTCAGAGCGGTGTCGCTCGGAGAGGTGTCGCTCGGGGCGGCGTCGTCGGCCCGGGGGGTGTCGGTCGGGGGAGTCTCCGCCGGAGGGGTGTCCGTCGGAGGCGTGGCCGGTGCGGCCTCGCCATACGGATCTTCCCCCATCGGGTTTTGCTCCATCGGACCCTCCTCCATCGGGCCTTCCTCCATCGCGGGCCTGCGCAGCAGCGCGATGGATCCCGAGAGTGTGGTCGCCCTCAGCTTTCCGCTGCCCGAGCCGAGCCGGCCGGTGATCCTCTTCGCCCCCCACTGTCCGCTGACCCGCAGATCCTCGAACGCGTTGGAGACGGCGCCGCTCGCTGTGTTCGCCTCCACCTCCGCGTCCGCCGGGTGGGGCAGCCGGATCGCGATCTCCCCCGATACGTTCGTCAGGCCGATGTCGGTCGGGGTGCCCGCCGGGTCGATGTCCACGATCATGGAGCCGCTCACCGATTCGGCCCGAACGGAGGAGCCCGCTCCCTCGAAGACGGTCAGGTCGCCGGAGACGGAGTTGAACCGCAGGTCGCCGGTGATGCCCTGCGCCTCCACGCTCCCGGAGACCGTGTCGGCGCGGACCGGGCCCGAGAGGCCGACCAGGGTCGTGTCGCCCGTGACGCCCCTGACCTCCGTGCGCCCCTCTATGCCCGAGACGACGGCGCCCGCGCCGACGACGCCGACCTCGACGCGGGTGCCCGCGGGGACGGCCAGGGAGACCACCGCGCTGCGCCGCCAGCCCTTGCGGTCGAGCCACTTGAGGAAGCCCTTCCAGGGCAGGTCGTCGTACGCGACGGAGAGGGTGCCGTCCGACTGTGTGACGGTCAGCGGCGGCCCTTCGATCTCGGAGACCTCAAGGCGCGCGGAAACTTCGTCGGTGCCCACGACGTTCACCGTTCCGTTGACGACGCGGACATGGAGTGTCGTCACGGGGGCGTCGAAGGTGAGCTTCTGGGGCTCGGCGACGGACCACTCTGACATCGGGCTGACCTCCTCGGGCGGGCCGGGGGCGGGCAGGCCGGGCGGCCCACGAGCTCCGGACGGAACGCGCCATATCGCGTCTCTGCTACACACGATATATCGCGGATGTCGAAAGTCAAGACTGGTCGCGATACCGGCTGCGCGGGCTCGTCCGACGGCCGACTCTTCTGCGCCGAATGCACCGTTGTGTCCTAGCGTGGGGCCATGTCGTCCGATGACTCCGAGCGCGCCGCCGTCGGTGCGCTGCTGCTCTGCCGGGCCGAACCCGACGTCGTCGAGCCCGCCGCCCGGCTGTTGCGCGAGCGGATGCTGCTGGCCCCGGCGGGGCGCGACTGGAGCGTGCTCGTGCCCGAGGGCAAGCCCTGGGTGCACGGCGGTGAGCCGGTGGACCGGGTGCTCACCGGGTGGGCGACCGCGCTCGCCGTCGGGGCGCCCTGGCCGGTGGTCGCGCTGTGGTGGGACGCCGACCGTTCCGGCTACATCCTCGCGGCGGGCTTCCGCCGCACGGTCGGATACGTATGGCTGGCGAACGGCACGCCCGTCGGCGAGGGCGAGGCGATGCGGACGTTCGCCGCCCGCCTGGGGCTCGACCCCGTACTCGACATGCAGGCGCTGGAGGCTCTGGGCAGCCCGGACTCGGAGGCGGACGCGCGGGCGCGACTCCTGGGCCTGCTCGCCGTGCTGACCGGGGCGGGCGTGGCCCTGCCCGTCGGACTGGGCCCCGGGGAGCCGGCCGACCGGCTGAGGGCGGTGGCGCATGTGCTGCCGGATGTCCGCGAGGTCGAGTGGTCGGGATGGCGGGACGCGGTACGTGCGGAGCTGGACGTCGTCGAACGGGGCCGCTTCGGCCCATGGCTGCGGGGCCCCCGCGCCCGCGCCCTGGCCGCCGTCCAGGTGACAGCCGGAGTGCCACTCGCGGCGTGGGGCCTGCGGCGGCGCAGCGGGGGATGGGTCGCGGCCGGCGTGCTGCTGGTCGTACACGGGGCCTTGGGTTTCGCATACGACCGGGTACGGGCGGCTGACGCCGGGGCTTGGCGGGGGTGAGGGGGGCGGCTGCCGGGTTGGTCGGGTGTCCGGCAGCACGCGTGCTCGCGTCCAGGGGCAAGGTCCGGAGGCGGGGATCGAGTCCCGGATTCGGGCCGGGAGGCGGCGGCGCGTGCGGAATCTGAGTGGCAGGCGGGATTGCGTGCAGGGCCGGGTCGGGGGGGGGCAGGAATCGCGTCCGCCTTTGAGCGAGAGGCGCGGATCGCGTGCCGGGGCGGTGTCCGGATAGGAGTCGCTCCGGGGCGGCCGGGGTCGGGAGGCGGAATCGAGTCCGGGGCCTGGGCGGGGGGATGGGCCGCGTTCAAGGGCAAGGTCCGGGGCGGGGCTGGCGTCCCCGGTTTGGGGTCGTGGGGCGGGAGTTGCTCCAGGGCTGGCTGCAGGCGCGGATCGTGTCCCGGTTGGGAGTTGGGAGGTGGAAGCGCGTCTGGGGTCCGGGTGGGAGGCGCGGATCGAGTGCCGGGGCGGTTTCCGGACGCGGGAGTTGCTCCGGGGCGGAGTCGGAAGGGGTGGATTGCTTGTGGCGTTGGCGTCGGCGTCGCGTGGTGTGTTGCTCCGGGGTGGGGGTGTGGGTCAGGGGGTGTGGGTCGCGG
>NZ_JBHYIG010000322.1:2919-10457 GCF_042740015.1 Streptomyces sp. NPDC059037 | reverse complement strand
AACAGTCCGCGGACCTGGTGCTTTGGGGGGGGGCGGGTTGGGGAGTGCGGGCCCTTCACCTATGAGTGACGTCACCCCCGTAGTGGTTTGAGTCACGACACGCCCCGAGTCGGTCGAGAACGAGGCGGGCGGTCTCCGTCGGTGTGGCGCCGACCCGCACACCGGCGGCCTCGAGCGCCTCCTGCTTCGCCTTGGCGGTGCCCGACGAGCCCGAGACGATCGCTCCCGCGTGCCCCATGGTCTTGCCCTCGGGTGCGGTGAAGCCGGCGATGTAGGCGACGACGGGTTTGGTGACGGCGCGCCGGATGTAGGCGGCCGCGCGTTCCTCGGCGTCGCCGCCGATCTCGCCGATGAGGACGATCAGTCCGGTGTCGGGGTCGTCCTCGAAGGCGGCGAGGCAGTCGATGTGCGTGGTGCCGACGACGGGGTCGCCGCCGATGCCCACGCAGGTCGAGAAGCCGATGTCGCGCAGCTCGTACATGAGTTGGTAGGTGAGGGTGCCGGATTTCGACACCAGGCCGACGCGTCCGGGTTTGGTGATGTCGGCGGGGATGATGCCCGCGTTGGCCTGCCCCGGGGTGATGAGGCCGGGACAGTTGGGGCCGATGACGCGGGTGCCGCGCTCCTTCGCGTACGCGTGGAAGGCGACCGCGTCGTGCACGGGGATGCCTTCGGTGATGACGACGGCGAGTCCGATGCCGGCGTCGGCGGCCTCGGTGACCGCGGCCTTGGAGAAGGCGGGCGGAACGAAGACGACGGTGACGTCGGCGCCCGTGGCCTCGATGCCGTCGCGGACGGAGCCGAAGACGGGGACGGCGCGGTCGTCGAAGTCGACGGTGCGGCCCGCCTTGCGGGGGTTGACGCCGCCCACGACGTCCGTACCTGCGGCGAGCATGCGGCGGGTGTGCTTCATGCCCTCGGCGCCGGTCATGCCCTGGACGAGGACCTTGCTCTCCTTGGTGAGGTAGATCGCCATGTCCGGTCTCCTTAGGCTGCGTCGGCTCGGGTGGCGAGGTCGGCGGCGCGGCGTGCGGCGCCGTCCATGGTGGTGGCCTGCTGGACCAGGGGGTGGGCGCGCTCGTCGAGGATGGCGCGGCCGCGTGCGGCGTTGTTGCCGTCGAGACGGACCACGAGCGGTTTGGTCAACTGCACGGATTCCAGGGCCTGGACGATGCCGTCGGCGACCGCGTCGCAGGCGGTGATGCCGCCGAAGACGTTGACGAAGACGGACTTGACCGCGGGGTCGGACAGGATCACGGAAAGACCGTCGGCCATGATCTGGGCGGAGGCGCCGCCTCCGATGTCGAGGAAGTTCGCGGGGCGCGCACCGCAGCCCGCGACCACGTCGAGGGTGGACATGACCAGGCCCGCGCCGTTGCCGATGATGCCGACCTCGCCGTCGAGCTTCACGTAGTTGAGGCCCTTGGCCGCGGCCGACGACTCCAAGGGATCGTCGTGTGCGGAGTTGTCGGCGCCCCAGCGTGCCTGGCGGAAGCGTGCGTTGTCGTCCAGGGTGACCTTGCCGTCGAGGGCGAGGATCTCCCCCTGGGCGGTGCGCACGAGGGGGTTCACCTCTACGAGGAGCGCGTCCTCGCGGATGAGCACTTGCCACAGCTTCACGAGTACGCCGGCTGCCGCCGCGGGGAGTCCGGCCGCGGCGGCGATGTCGGCCGCCTTCGCCTCGTCCACGCCTTGTGCCGGGTCGATCTCCACGCGCGTGACGGCCTCCGGCCTGTCTGCGGCCACCTCCTCGATCTCCATGCCGCCCTCGGCCGACGCGATGGCGAGGAAGCGTCCTGCGGCGCGGTCCAGTACGTACGAGACGTAGAACTCGCTGTCGATCCGGACGGGTTGGGCCACCATCACCTTGTGCACGGTGTGGCCCTTGATGTCCATGCCGATGATCTGGCGCGCCGTGATCTCGGCCGCGGCGGCGTCCGCGGCCATCTTCACGCCGCCCGCCTTGCCGCGCCCTCCGGTCTTCACCTGGGCCTTGACGACGACGCGGCCGCCGAGTCGTTCGGCCCCCGCGCGTGCCTCTTTCGCCGTGCCGGCGACTTCGGCATCCGGCACCAAGATGCCGTATTCCTCGAAGAGTTCCCTTGCCTGGTGCTCGAACAGGTCCATTCCGGCTCCTGACGCCGTGTCGTTCCGGGGAGCGACCCCCGGACCCGAAAAGTGCCGCACGCCCCCTGGACACCACCCACCGGATGCGGGATAACAAGCTTCATACAGTATTCGTCGACTGTATGCAATCTACCGCGAGAGCACCTACGAGCAGCGTGTGAGCGCTCCAACTCCCCTACGAAGGGACAGGACTTCGCCATGCCCGACGGCAGCAGCGACACCAACCAGGCCCCCCAGATCTCCGGTGGGCACCTGGTCGCCAAGGCACTCAAAGCGGAGGGTGTGGAGGTCATCTACACCCTCTGCGGCGGCCACATCATCGACATCTACGACGGCTGCGTCGACGAGGGCATCGATGTCGTCGACGTACGCCACGAACAGGTCGCCGCCCACGCGGCCGACGGGTACGCACGCCTCACGGGCAAGCCGGGGTGTGCCGTGGTGACCGCGGGACCGGGGACGACGGATGCCGTCACGGGCGTCGCGAACGCCTTCCGCGCGGAGTCCCCGATGCTGCTCATCGGCGGCCAAGGGGCGCACACCCAGCACAAGATGGGGTCCCTCCAGGACCTTCCGCACGTCGACATGATGACGCCGATCACCAAGTTCGCCGCGACCGTGCCGGACACGGCGCGCGCCGCCGACATGGTGTCCATGGCGTTCCGCGAGTGCTACCACGGCGCTCCGGGACCGTCCTTCCTGGAGATACCGCGCGATGTGCTCGACGCCAAGGTGCCGGTCGACAAGGCTCGGGTCCCGCAGGCCGGGCAGTACCGCGCGTCGACCCGCTCGGCCGGCGACCCCGAAGCCGTCGAGAAGCTCGCCGACCTGCTCGTGCACGCCGAGAAGCCCGCGATCCTGCTCGGCAGCCAGGTGTGGACGACGCGTGGCACGGAGTCGGCCATCGAGCTCGTACGCGCCCTGAACGTGCCCGCCTACATGAACGGCGCGGGACGCGGCACGCTGCCGCCGGGCGACCCGCACCATTTCCAGCTCTCACGGCGGTACGCCTTCTCCAACGCCGACCTCATCGTCATCGTGGGAACGCCCTTCGACTTCCGCATGGGCTACGGCAAGCGGCTCTCGCAAGACGCGACCGTCGTGCAGATCGACCTCGACTACCGCACCGTCGGCAAGAACAGGGACATCGACCTCGGCATCGTGGGCGACGCGGGACTGATCCTGAAGTCGGTCACCGAGGCGGCGTCCGGCCGCCTCAACGGCGGGGCTTCGAAGCGCAAGGAGTGGATCGACGAGCTGCGGGCCGCCGAACAGACGGCGATCGAGAAGCGGCTGCCGAACCTCCGCTCCGACGCCTCGCCCATCCACCCGTACCGCCTCGTCAGCGAGATCAACGACTTCCTTACGGAGGACTCGATCTACATCGGCGACGGCGGCGACATCGTCACCTTCTCCGGGCAGGTCGTACAGCCCAAGTCGCCGGGCCACTGGATGGACCCCGGACCGCTCGGCACGCTCGGCGTCGGCATCCCCTTTGTGCTCGCCGCCAAGCAGGCGCGGCCCGACAAGGAAGTGGTGGCCCTCTTCGGAGACGGCGCCTTCTCGCTGACCGGGTGGGACTTCGAGACGCTGGTCCGCTACAACCTGCCCTTCATCGGGATCGTCGGCAACAACTCCTCGATGAACCAGATCCGTTACGGCCAGAAGGCGAAGTACGGCGAGGAGCGCGAGCGCGTCGGCAACACCCTCGGAGACGTCCACTACGACAAGTTCGCCCAGATGCTGGGCGGTTACGGCGAAGAGGTTCGCGACCCCGCCGACATCGGTCCCGCGCTCCAGCGAGCGCGCGAGTCCGGCAAGCCGTCGCTGATCAACGTATGGGTCGATCCGGACGCGTACGCCCCCGGAACCATGAACCAGACCATGTACAAGTGAGGAGCCCGCTCGATGACGACCAAGGCTCTTGAGGGCGTACGCGTCCTCGACATGACGCACGTCCAGTCCGGGCCCTCCGCCACCCAGCTCCTCGCCTGGCTCGGCGCGGACGTGGTGAAGCTGGAGGCACCCTCCGGGGACATCACGCGCAAGCAGCTGCGCGACCTCCCGGACGTCGACTCGCTCTACTTCACGATGCTCAACTGCAACAAGCGGAGCATCACCCTCAACACCAAGACCGAGCGCGGCAAGGAGCTCCTCACGGAGCTGATCCGAGGCTCCGATGTGATGGTCGAGAACTTCGGTCCTGGCGCCGTGGACCGGATGGGCTTCACATGGGAGCGCATCCAGGAGATCAACCCGCGGATCGTCTACGCCTCGATCAAGGGCTTCGGAGACGGCCCCTACACCAACTTCAAGGCCTACGAAGTGGTCGCCCAGGCGATGGGCGGCTCCATGTCGACCACCGGCTTCGAGGACGGTCCGCCGCTCGCCACAGGCGCCCAGATCGGTGACTCCGGGACCGGCATCCATGCCGTCGCCGGCATTCTCGCCGCCCTCTTCCAGAGGGAGAACACCGGTCGCGGGCAGCGCGTGAACGTGGCCATGCAGCACGCCGTGCTCAACCTGTGCCGGGTGAAACTGCGCGATCAGCAGCGCCTGGAGCACGGGCCGCTCGCCGAGTACCCGAACGAGGACTTCGGTGACGAGGTGCCGCGCTCCGGCAACGCGAGCGGCGGCGGGCAGCCCGGGTGGGCCGTCAAGTGCGCTCCAGGAGGCCCCAACGACTACGTGTACGTGATCGTGCAGCCCGTCGGCTGGCAGCCGCTCACCGAGCTCATCGGGCGCCCCGAGCTGGCCGATGACGCCGAGTGGGCGACTCCGGAGGCACGCCTTCCCAAGCTCGGCAAGATGTTCCAGCTGATCGAGGAGTGGTCCTCGACGCTCCCCAAGTGGGAGGTCCTCGAGCGGCTCAACGCCCACAACATCCCCTGCGGCCCGATCCTCTCCACCAAGGAGATCATCGAGGACGCCTCGCTGGCCGCCAACGAGATGGTCGTCGAGGTCGCACACCCGCAGCGGGGCTCCTTCACCACCGTCGGCTCCCCGCTGAAGCTGTCCGACTCCCCCGTGGACGTGGTCAGTTCACCGCTTCTCGGCGAGCACAACGCCGAGGTGTTCGTCGGGGAACTCGGCCTCGGCGACGAGGAACTGCGCCTGCTCAAGTCGAACGGAGTGATCTGACCGATGGCCGAAGACTTGATGGCCGAAGACCGCGCACGGACGGTGCGGGCGCTGCTCGACTCGGTGCGCGCCGAGGGACGTACGTCGCTGACCGCTCCGGAAGGCAAGATCCTCGCGGACGCGTACGGGATCGCCGTGCCGGGCGAGGAGCTGGCGACGGACGTGGACGAGGCGGTGGCGCACGCGGCCCGCTTCGACGGACCCGTCGTCATGAAGATCGTCTCCCCCGACATCCTGCACAAGACCGACGCGGGCGGCGTCGTCGTCGGCGTGGAGGGCGCAGCCGACGTACGGGCCGCCTTCTGCGAGATCGTCGCGAACGCGCGTGCCTACGCGCCGACAGCCCGCATCGAGGGCGTACAGGTCCAGGAGCTGCTGCCGTCAGGCCAGGAAGTCATCGTCGGGGCGGTGACCGATCCGACGTTCGGGAAGGTCGTCGCGTTCGGTCTCGGCGGCGTACTGGTGGAGGTCCTCAAGGACGTCACGTTCCGCCTGGCGCCGGTCGACGCGGACGAGGCTGCCTCGATGCTCGACTCGATCAGGGCCGCCGAGATCCTGCGCGGCGTGCGGGGCGCGCCGGCCGTGGACCGGTGGGCGCTCGCCGAGCAGATCCGCCGGGTCTCCCAACTGGTCACCGACTTCCCGGAGATCGCCGAGGTGGACCTCAACCCGGTGATCGCCACCCCGGAGGGCGCGATCGCCGCGGACATCCGCGTCATCCTCTCCGAGGGGGTGCCAAAGGCGCGGCGCACCTACACGCGCGCGCAGATGCTCACCTCGATGCGACGGCTGATGCAGCCACGCTCGGTCGCCGTGATCGGCGCATCCAACGAGCAGGGCAAGATCGGCAATTCGGTGATGCGCAACCTCATCGACGGCGGCTTCTCCGGGGAGATCCATCCGGTGAACCCCAAGGCCGATGACATCTTGGGCCGCAAGGCGTACAAGAGTGTCACGGACGTTCCCGGTGAGGTGGATGTGGCGGTCTTCGCGATCCCCGCCAAGTTCGTGGCGGCAGCCTTGGAGGAGGTGGGCCGCAAGGGCATCCCCAACGCGGTCCTGATTCCCTCCGGGTTCGCCGAGACCGGTGAACACGCCCTCCAGGAGGAGATCGTGGCGGTCGGCGAGCGGCACGGTGTGCGGCTGCTCGGCCCGAACATCTACGGCTACTACTCGACGTGGCAGGACCTGTGCGCCACGTTCTGCACGCCCTACGACGTCAAGGGCGGCGTCGCCCTGACGAGCCAGTCGGGCGGCATCGGGATGGCGATCCTCGGCTTCGCGCGCACTACGAAGACAGGCGTTTCGGCGATCGTCGGGCTCGGCAACAAGTCGGACCTGGACGAGGACGACCTGCTCACCTGGTTCGGCGAGGACCCCAACACCCAGTGCATCGCCATGCACCTGGAGGACCTCAAGGACGGCCGCGCCTTCGTGGAGGCCGCGCGGGCGACCGTCCCCAAGAAGCCGGTCGTGGTCCTGAAGGCCGGACGCACGGCCGCCGGGGCGAAGGCCGCCGGATCGCACACGGGCGCGCTCGCGGGCGACGACGCCGTGTACGACGACATCCTCAGGCAGGCAGGCGTCATCCGCGCCCCCGGTCTCAACGAAATGCTGGAGTACGCGCGCGCGTTGCCGGTGCTTCCCACCCCGCAGGGCGACAACATCGTGATCATCACGGGTGCGGGCGGCTCGGGCGTACTGCTCTCCGACGCGGTGACCGACAACGGACTGCGCCTGATGGAGATCCCGGACGACCTGGACGCGGCCTTCAAGGCGTTCATCCCGCCCTTCGGGGCGGCCGGCAACCCCGTGGACATCACCGGTGGCGAGCCCCCGTCGACGTACGAGGCGACGATCAGGCTCGGTCTCGAGGACCCGCGCATCCACGCGCTCGTCCTCGGCTACTGGCACACCATCGTCACTCCTCCCATGGTCTTCGCCGAACTGACAGCCCGCGTCGTCGCGGAGTTCCGCGAGCGCGGCATCGAGAAGCCCGTCGTGGCGTCTCTGGCGGGCGATGTCGAGGTGGAGGAGGCCTGCCAGTACCTCTTCGAGCGGGGCGTCGTGGCGTACCCGTACACGACCGAGAAGCCGGTGGCCGCGCTGGGCGCGAAGTACCGCTGGGCGCGGGCCGCCGGGCTGCTCGGAGGTGGTCGATGAGGGCGTGAGTGGAGGGGGGCCGGCGGGGGGCGGCCGCCCCCCCCCCGCCCCCCCCCCCCCCCAAACCCATAGGGCGCGGGGGCGGGGGCCGGGGGGGTTGGGGCCCG
>NZ_JBHYIG010000322.1:0-2909 GCF_042740015.1 Streptomyces sp. NPDC059037 | reverse complement strand
CCGCGCGCGCACGAAAGGAATGGGACAGGGGGCGCTGGCCAGGGTCTTTTCGACGCAAGGGGTGCTAAAGCGACATGACAACAACCGACATCCAGACACCCGTCCCCTACCGGGAGGTGACGGACGCCAACGGCCGCATGTACCGGCTCGGCGAGACCGACGTCGACATCATGGGCCGCAAACGCAAGTGGATGGTCATCCTGCCGTGGGTGGGCATGATGGGCATCAGCTCGGCCGAGTACGCGTTCGCCTCTGCCGAGGACACCCTGCACACCGCGCATTCCTGGAGCAGCCTGCACATCTTCTGGATGCTGGGCGTCTGGGTCTTCTTCCAGGCCGCGGTGGCCTTCCCGGCGGGCAAGCTCCGCGAGAGCGGGAAGCTCCCGGCCCGCTGGGCGATGATGCTCGGCGCGGTCGGCACGCTGCTTGGTTATCTGTCCCTGGCGTTCGCGCCGCATGTGGTGGTCGCCTACATCGGCTTCGGCATGTTCAGCGGCATGGGCGCCGGCATGGTGTACGCGACCTGCGTGAACATGGTCGGCAAGTGGTATCCGGAACGCAAGGGAGGCAAGACCGGGTTCGTCAACGGCGGATTCGCCTATGGCTCGGTGCCGTTCGTCTTCATCTTCACCGGTTACATGGACCTGACGAACTTCCGCTGGGTACTGGTGTCCGTCGGCCTCTTCCTGGCGGCGATGGTCGCCGTGGCGGGCTACTTCTTCCAGGACCCGCCGAAGAACTGGTGGCCCGCGGACGTGGACCCGCTGCGTCCGCCGGACGACCCACGGGCCCGCCGGGCCCTGAAGATGAACCCGCCCGCCGTGCGGCAGTACACACCCCGGGAGGCCTGGCAGACCGGGCGCGTGGCACTGATGTGGTTCTGCCTGCTGTGCACCTCGGGCGTGAACATCTTCGGCATCGCGTTCCAGGTGGACATCGGGGAGGAAGCCGGATTCGCCGGCGGGATCGTCGCCACCGCCATGTCCCTGAAGGCCATCGTCAACGGCACCGGCCGAGGAGTCATCGGCTGGCTCTCGGACCGCTACGGACGCAAACGGTGCCTGATCTTCGTCTGCATCGTCCTCGGCCTTTCGCAGTACGGCATCTTGTGGTCCGCGGACATCAAGAGTCTCCCGCTGTTCCTGGTCTTCTCCAGCATCTCCGGATTCGGCGGAGGCGCCATCTTCCCGATGTTCGCGGCCATGACGGCCGACTACTTCGGAGAGAACAACAACGCCTCCAACTATGGCCTGGTCTACAGCTCCAAGCTGGTCTCCGGGCTTCTCGGCTCCGGCATGGGTTCCCTGGTCGTTAGCCACTGGGGTCACACGGGGGCGTTCACCCTGGCCGGGTCCATCTCCCTGTTCGCCGGCTTCATCGCGCTCTTCCTGTCCCAGCCGGGCAGGCCCCATCCCAAGAAGATCGACCCCAATCCGCAACCTCTCGGTGAGGAGATGGCCTGATATGACGGCGGAGCCCATCGCCGCGAAAAACGCGCCGGGCATCCCGGGCAGCACTGACGCGTCGTACCAAGAAGTCACGGACGAACGCGGGCGCGTGTACCGCGTCGGCGAGAGCGACCGGGAGATCCTCGGCCGACCGCGCTGGACGATGGTGGTGCTCCCCTGGGTGGCCATGCTCGCCATCAGCGTCTTCGAGTACGCCTACGGAGCGGCGGAGGACACCCTCTCCGCGGCCCACCACTGGACCTCGTCGAACACCTTCTGGGTGCTCAGCGTCTGGATCTTCTTCCAGGCCGCCGTCTCCTTCCCGGCCGGGAAACTGCGCGAGAAGGGCATCTTGACCAGCAGGGCGGCGATGCTGACGGGCTCCGTCCTCTCCCTCCTGGGCTTCGTCAGCCTCAGCCACGCGCCGAACGTGGCGGCGGCCATGGCGGGCTTCGGCTTCCTGGGCGGCGTCGGCTCCGGGCTGATCTACTCGACCTGCGTGAACATGGTCGGCAAGTGGTATCCGGAACGGCGCGGCGGCAAGACGGGCTTCGTCAACGGCGGATTCGCCTACGGTGCCGTGCCGTTCATCTTCCTGTTCTCCTACGGCTTCGACACCTCGAACTACCGGACCGTCCTCGACCTGGTCGGCTTCTACGTACTCGCCGTGACCCTGGTGGCGGGGCTCTTCTTCAAGGACCCGCCGAAGAACTGGTGGCCGTCGGGCGTCGACCCGCTGCGGCGGGACGGCGACAGGCGTACGTCCATCGCGCTGGCCAAGAACCCGCCGGCGGTACGGCAGTTCACTCCTGGAGAAGCCCTGCGGACCGGAGTCGTCCCGCTGATGTGGGTGTGCATGCTGTGCTGCGCGGGCGTCTCGATCTTCGGGATCTCCTTCCAGGTGCCGTTCGCGAAGGAGATGGGCTTCGGTCCGCTCATCGCGGCGTCGTCGATGGGTGTGATGTCGGTGATCAACGGCACGGGGCGGGGCGTCGTCGGCTGGCTCTCGGACCGGCTCGGCAGGCAGCCGACCCTGACCTACGTCTGTCTGGTGCTCGCGGTGGCGCAGTTCGGGGTGCTGTGGGCGGGCGAGATGCGCAACCAGCCGCTGTTCCTGGTCTTCGCGTTCCTGTCCGGCTTCGCGGGCGGTGCCTTCTATCCGCTGTTCGCGGCCCTCGTACCGGACTACTTCGGAGAGAACAACAACGCCTCCAACTACGGCATGGTCTACAGCGCCAAGCTCGTCAGCGGTCTCTTCGGCGGCGGGATGGGCGCGATGGTCGTGGCCTCGTGGGGATACGTCGGCGCCTATACGACAGCCGGTGTGGTGTCCCTTGTCGCGGCGGGGCTCTCCTTGTTGCTGCGCCAGCCGGGGCACGCGCGCGTGGCTACGGTTTAGAACTTGGGGTGACGCTCCAATACGCGTCGCACGGCTCAGCGGCCGGCCCGTGCACCTGGTGC
>NZ_JBHYIG010000321.1:0-10595 GCF_042740015.1 Streptomyces sp. NPDC059037 | reverse complement strand
CGTGGGGGTGGGGGTGGGCGCGCGGGGGGGGGGGGGCGCGGGGGCGCGCGCCCGGGGCGCGGGGGGCGGGGGGGGGCCCCCCCCCCCCGCCCGAACACTATGAACGCAATGATCCAAACGGTGGCCCTCGCCCCCGGCGGTTCCTAACATCCCGGCTCGCAGCGCAAGTTCATGCCGAGCACCACGCACCGCGCACCGAGCCGAGCACCGAGCACCCACGGGAGCCGTTCCCATGAGCACACCTGACGCACCCACGCCCCTGCCCCGGAGATCCCAGTTCCGCCGGCTCCGCCCGGCGGCCCTGGCGGCCGCGCTCGCCGCCGTGCTGCTCGGCACGCTCGGCACCGCGACCGACACCCAGGCCAGGACCTCGGACCCGGCACCCACGACCTGCCCGCCCCGCCTGCTCGACACGGCGCGGTGCTACACCGGGAAGGACGCCAACGGGGCGCACTACACGATGGCGGTGCCCTCGGACTGGAACGGCTCCCTCGTCGTGCACGCCCACGGCGGTCCTGACCTCGGCGACGCGTCCGACCCCGCCCGCGGCGCCGACGACCTGGAGCGGTGGGCGGTGATGGTCGACGAGGGATACGCCTGGGCCGGCTCCGCCTACCGTCGCGGCGGCTACGGCACGCGGATGGCCGCCGCCGACACCGAGAACGTACGCCGCCTGTTCGTGAAGGAGTTCGGCACGCCGCGGCGTACTTACGTGCACGGCCAGTCCTGGGGCGGCAACGTCGCCGCCAAGGTCGCGGAGACGTACGGCGCACGGCCGGGGGTGTACGACGGGGCGCTGCTCACCAGCGGCGTACTCGGCGGGGGTTCGCGCGGCTACGACTACCGCGTCGACCTGCGGGTGGTCCACCAGTACTACTGCCGGAACCATCCCCGGCCCAGCGAGCCCAAGTACCCGCTGTGGCAGGGGCTGCGAGCGGACTCCACCATGACGGCCGCGGGCCTGCGCTCCCGCCTCCAGGAATGCACCGGTTACGCGTCACCGCCCGCGGACCGGACGGCCCTGCAGCAGCGCAACCTCGACGACATCCTGGCCGTCACCCGCATCCCGGAACGGGCCATCGAAGCGCATCTGCGCTTCGCGACGTTCACCTTCCGGGACATCGTGGCGACCCGCCTCGACGGCCGCAATCCGTTCGGCAACCGAGGCGTCACGTACTCGGGTTCACACGACGACAAGGCCCTCAACGCCGGTGTCGAACGCTTCTCGCCCGACCCCACGGCCCGCCGTGACCTCTCCTACGACAGCGACCTCACGGGCCGGGTGCCGATCCCGGTCCTCACCCTGCACGCGACCGACGACCCGACGGCTTTCGTCGAGCACGAGGCGGCGTACCGCGCCACACTGCGTGGCGCGGGCCGGGAGAGTCACCTCGTCCAGACCTTCACGACGGAGACGGAGCACAGCGCACTCAGCGACTCCGAGTACGCCACGTCCCTCTCCGCGCTGGACACTTGGGCCCGGACGGGCAACAAGCCGACCCCACACTCGACCGCGAGGTCCTGCGCGGCCTTCGACGAGCGATACGGCAGCGGATGCTTCTACACCCCGGACTTCCGCCCCGAACCGTACGCCGCACGCATCAGGCCCCGCCCCGGCGGCCTCTCCTGGCCGGCGATGACGGCCGCGCAGGAGAAGGCGTGGAGCGGGATCGACGGTGTGGGGATCGCGCCTTGACGCCGGTTACTGCGCCGTGCGCCGGGTGACCGGTCGGGACAGCGGGTCCGGTGGGTCGAAGGACAGGCCGTTCTCGTCGAGGGCGTTGTGGACGGCGACGCGGCCCTCGGGAAAGACGAAGCCGACCTCGATCGAGCCATGGGCCGCGTCGTCGCGGGACCATGTGAGGAGTTCGACGTCCTGGAGGGGGCAGCCCACGAGGGCCCGTGGTTGGGGCAGCGCGTTGACGCGCCAGCGCAGGGCGAAGCCCGGCCAGTCGACGGGCTGTTGCGGGTCGATCGTGTTCCAGGTGATCGAGAGGTCGTCGAACTTCCAGTGGTTGATCTCGACCTGCTCGCCGCCGAAGTCGAGCAGGACGGGGCAGTCGGCGAACCACTCGTCGTCCCGCACGTCCCAGGCCAGCCAGAGACCGGTCAGCGGGCGGCCGGTCAGCGCCCGCAGCCGGTGGCCGTGTGCGGCCTCGGCGGCGCGAGGGCTGTTGGTCCACCGCGGCTCGTAGCCCGCGATGCCGAAGTTGAACACGCGGTCACCGCTGCGGTCCGGCCGGAGGGAAAAGCGTCTCCTGGGCCAGGCTCGCCGCCAGTGTTCCCTCCGTGGTGTACATGCCGCCGGTGTACCAGCCGCGGCCCTGCGCGACGGTTTTCGGGATCATGTCGAGGAGGATCCAGGAGTCGAAGCTGACCTGGCGGTGGAACCAGACCGTGTGGTCGAGGGTGATGCCCGCGTACTTGCCGCCGCCGCTGACGCCGGAGATGCCGGTCGACACGTCGGAGAGGTACGTCAGGGCGCAGGCGTCCAGGAGCGGGTTCTCCGGGAGGGCGTCCTTGGTGCGCGCCCACAGTCGCGTGGGCCTGCCCCGGCCCCACGGCTGGGTCTGCGCCGGAAGCCGCCATTCGAGCAGCGGGAAGCGTCCCATCTCGAAGGGTTCGGACTCCTCCGGCGGTGTGGGGGCCGGGTGTTCGCCGAGTTGGGTGTCCTGCCCTGCCGACGGCTCGTGGAAGGAGGCCGACATGGTGAAGACCGTCCTGCCGTGCTGGCGGGCGACGACTCGGCGCGCGGAGAAGGAGAGCCCGTCCCGGTCCCGCTCCACCTCGAAGTCGACGGGGGCCGTGGTGTCACCGGGCAGGAGGTAGGCGGCGTGCAGCGAGCGCGGGAGTTGACGCCCCGACACGGTCAGACCCGCGGCGAGCAGGGCCTGGGCCGCGATCTGCCCGCCGTACAGGGGGAAGCTCTCCTCGACGACGACGGGGGCCTGGAAGCGGTCCTCCGCCGTCTTGTCGAGGACCAGCAGATCGGACAGCGTGCACTGCGCCTGAGTGGTCAACGGGCACCTGCCCGGCCCGCGTTGGCCGCCCTGACCGCGCGTCGCGCGTTTCGGTCCACCGGCTCCTCCTCGATCCCCATGATCCCCTTGTTCCCCTTGTTCCCCTTGTTCCCCTTGATCCAGCTGCCAGTCTGCCCCGGCGAGCGGGCCGGGCGACGTCCGCATGACGCACATCACAGGGATCCGGGGCCGGTCCTGCCGCCCTTGCGGGGGCCGCTGCCGCGCGCCGCTCCGGCCCGCTGAAGGATGTCCTTCCATGACACGGATCGACGCCCAAGAGATCGCCACCGCCCGCCTCGTCCTCGTACCCCTGACGGTCGAGCACGCCGACGAGATGGCCGGCGTGCTCTCCGACCCGGCCCTGCACACCTTCATCGGTGGTGCTCCCGACGGTCCCGACGCGCTGCGCGCCCGCTACCGGCGGATGACCGCCGGGTCCCCCGACCCGGCGGTCTCCTGGTGCAACTGGGTGGTCCGGCTGCGCGACAAGGACCGGCTGGCCGGGACGGTGCAGGCGACCCTCGTCCCCGAAGGCCCCGGACTCGTCGCGGAGGTCGCCTGGGTGATCGGGACTCCGTGGCAGGGGCGGGGCATCGCGGTGGAGGCGGCCCGTGGGCTCGTCGACTGGCTGGCGGGGCAGCCGGACGTGCGGCACGTCATCGCCCATGTCCACCCGGACCACCGTGCATCGGCCGCCGTCGCCACCGCCGCGGGGCTCACGCCCACGGACGAGTGGCAGGACGGCGAGGTCAAGTGGCGGCGGACGATGCGGTCTTGAGCGAAACGGATCAGAACGGGCGGTCGCCCGCGATGGCGACGCGCTCGGCGACCCGGCGGTGCGGGGCGTAGTCGTCGACCGCGTAGTGCTGGGTGGCGCGGTTGTCCCAGAACGCGATGTCGCCGGCCTGCCAGCGGAACCGCACCTGGTACTCCGGCACATGCGCCTGCCGCACCAGATACCCGAGCAGCCGGTCGCTCTCCTCGCGTTCCATGCCCACGATGTGCGTGGTGAACGACGTGTTCACGAAGAGCATCCGCCGCCCGGTCTCCGGGTGCCTGCGCACCACCGGGTGCGTGACCGGCGGGAACTGCTCCTGCAGCGGGATCAGCTTCTCGGGTCCGTAGAAGCGGGCGAAGCCGGGGATGAAGTCGTGCACCGCCCGCGCCCCTTCGATGCGCGCCTTCACGTCGTCGGGGAGGTTGTCGTACGCGGCCGCCATGTCCGCCCACATCGTGTCGCCGCCCACCGGCGGCACCTCGCGCAGCTGCAGGACGGCGCCGAGCGCGGGACGTTCGCGGAAGGTGACGTCCGCGTGCCAGACGTTCTCGTACGTAGGTGTGGCGCTGCCGCCCTTGTCGAACCGGACGACGTCATCGGCCGAGCCCCGCGCGAGCAGCGGATTGGTCTCCAGGTCGCCCCAGTTGAGGGCGAAGGCGCGCTGCTGCTCCGAGGTGATCGCGGCGCCCCGGAAGAAGAGCACCTTCCACTCCAGGAGGGCCCGGTTGAGCTCCTCGCGCAGCGCCGGCGTGAGGGGCCGCGCCAGGTCGACGCCGCGGATCTCGGCGCCGATGAGGCGGCCCTGCGGGACGACGTCGATCAGGTCGTACGGGCGCTCTTCCCAGCCCTCGGGCACGCGGCGCAGGGTGCGGCGCCCTTCGTACATGCCGTCGGCGGGGACGCGGGCATCGCGGAGCGCGGGAGAGGTGACAGTCATGGTGATCCTTCTGCGGCGAGAAACGGGTCGGTGGCCCGGAGCGGAGCCCCGAGCACTGCGGAGAGAGACGCGCTCCGGCAGCTAGCGACCCGATCGCTCGCACCCGCGCCGCCACGGGACCCCGAAGGTCCGCACGGCGGCGGTCAGGTGCTGGATCATGCACGCCATTCTGTACTGCTACCCCTTGCGGAGCAAACCCCCGTACTCGTAGATGCCCTTGTTGTGCTCGGTGGCGCCCAGGTAGGGGGACAGGTCGTCGTGGACGGGGGCGAGCGGCGGCTGGTCGGCGTCGGGGCGCCAGTCCACCAGGTTCACCAGACCGGGATCGACCGCTTCGAGGCCGTCGAGGAGGACGTCGACCTCGCCGGGGGTGCGGGTCTGCCAGGGGACGCCGCTGCCGGAGATGTGCGCGGTCATCGCGGCGCCGCGCTCCGGGTCGTCGGCGACGACCTGGGAGAAGCCCAGGTAACTCCCCGGGGCCGCCCGGTCGATGATCGTGTGCAGGACGCGGCGGGGGTCGTCGGCGTCGGCCAGGTGGTGCCCCACCGAGAGGAACAGCACGGCGACCGGCTCGTCGAAGTCGATCAGGCGCCGCACGTCGGGGTGGTCGAGGATCGCGTCCTGGTCACGCATGTCGCCGGTGATGACGGTGGTGGTCGCGTCGTCGGCGAGCAGCGCGTGGGCGTGCGCGAGGACGATCGGGTCGATGTCCACGTAGACGACACGGGCGTCCGGCGCGAAGCGCTGCGCGACCTGGTGGACGTTGTCGTCGGTCGGCAGGCCGCAGCCCATGTCGATGAACTGGCGGACCCCCTCCTGGGTCAGATGGCGCACCACACGGAAGAGGAACTCGCGGTTCTGCCGGGCTATGTCGACGCACTCGGGGAAGTCGGGCAGTGTGCGCAGCAGGAACTCGCGGTCGATCGCGTAGTTGTCCTTGCCGCCGAGCATCCAGCCGTAGGCACGTGCCGACGTGGGCACGTCGAAGGGAATGGACGTCATCTCGGGCTGCTCGTCACCGGCCACAGTGCGCTCTCCACCTCTGCCACAGGGATATGGGTCTTGGCTCCGTCGCGGCGACACTATCCCGTGCCGTGCGGGCAGGTGAACCCGGTCCCGATCACCAACAGGTGCGCCCACAGCGGCGGTTGAGGCGACGGCCGCACGGAGGCGGCGCGCCATCGGGCACCCGCCCGCCCATGAGGCGGCCGGATGGCGCATGATCGGACGTACGCGAGTCACGTTCCACCGGATATACGCGAGATTCGTTCCACCGGATACGCGAGATACGTTCCACCAGAGAGGACCTCCCCATGGAAGACCGCTTCGATGTCGTCGTGCTCGGAGCAGGACCCGGCGGCTATGTGGCCGCCATCCGCGCCGCCCAGCTGGGCAAGCGGGTAGCGGTCGTCGAGGAGAAGTACTGGGGAGGTGTCTGCCTCAACGTCGGCTGCATCCCGACCAAGGCGCTGCTGCGCAACGCCGAGCTGGCCCATCTGTTCACGCACGAGCAGAAGACGTACGGCATCAAGGTCGACGGGAACGTGTCCTTCGACTACGGCGAGGCGTTCAACCGCAGCCGCACCGTCGCGGACGGCCGCGTCAAGGGCGTCCACTTCCTGATGAAGAAGAACAAGATCACCGAGTTCGACGGCCGGGGCACCTTCCTCGACGCGAACACGCTCCAGGTGGCCAAGTCCGACGGCACGACCGCCACCATCGGCTTCGACAACTGCATCATCGCCACGGGTGCCACGCCGAAGCTGCTTCCCGGCACCAGCCGCACCGAGCGCGTGGTGACGTACGAGGAGCAGATCCTCGCCGACAGCGTGCCGCAGTCCATCGTGATCGCGGGCGCCGGAGCCATCGGCATCGAGTTCGCGTACGTCCTGCACAACTACGGCGTGAAGGTCACGATCGTCGAGTTCCTCGACCGCATCGCGCCGCTGGAGGACGTGGACGTCTCGACGGAGCTCGCCAAGCAGTACCGCAAGCTCGGCATCGACGTGAAGACCTCGACCCGCGTCGAGTCGATCGACGAGTCGGGCCCGCAGGTGCGCGTCACGGTGACCGGCAAGGACGGCAAGCAGGAGATCCTGGAGGCGGACAAGGTCCTGCAGGCCATCGGCTTCGCGCCGAACGTCACGGGCTACGGCCTGGAGGCGACGGGCGTGGCGCTGACCGAGCGCGGCGCCATCGACATCGACGGCCGCGGGCGCACGAACGTGCCGCACATCTACGCCATCGGTGACGTCACCGCGAAGCTGATGCTGGCGCACACCGCCGAGTCCATGGGTGTGGTGGCCGCCGAGACGATCGCGGGCGCCGAGACGATGGAGCTCGACTACCCGATGATCCCGCGCGCGACCTACTCGCAGCCGCAGATCGCCAGCTTCGGCTGGACGGAGGCGCAGGCCAAGGAGAAGGGCTTCGACGTCAAGGTCGCCAAGTTCCCGTTCATGGCGAACGGCAAGGCGCACGGCCTGGGCGACACGGTCGGCTTCGTCAAGGTCATCAGCGATGCCCAGTACGGCGAGATCATCGGCGCCCACCTGATCGGCCCGGACGTCACGGAGCTGCTTCCCGAGCTCACGCTGGCCCAGCAGTGGGACCTGACCGTGCACGAGGTCGCCCGCAATGTGCACGCCCACCCGACGCTCGGCGAGGCCGTCAAGGAGGCCGTGCACGGCCTGGCCGGGCACATGATCAACTTCTGACACACCCTCGGACGCACACAGGGCGCCCCGCCACGAGCCGTACGGCTCAAGTGGCGGGGCCACCCGGTCCGGAAAATCCTTGGTCAGCCCCCTGGTCATAACCGGCGGAGAGGGCTTCAGCATCCGCGTACGAAGGCAGGCCCTCCGGCAGTGCGCCGCCCCGCTCGACCGCCTGGGCCGTGGTGACGGCCGCGTGGAGGGACGCCCGGAAGAGGAGGGAGCCGGTGCTCACTCGGCGGACTCCCAGGTCTGCGAGGTGGGTGTAGGTGAGGCGGCCGGGGGCGTAGAGGATGTTGAGGGGCAGGTCGAAGGTGGTGACCAGGGTTGCGATGGTCTTCTCGTCCTGGAGGGCGGGGACGAACAGGCCGTCGGCGCCCACCTGTTGATAGGCGGCGGCCCGGCGTTCGGTCTCCCCTGCCTCCCCGGCGCTCAGCCAGTACGTGTCCGTGCGCGCGTTGACGAAGAGGTCCGGGACCGTCTCCTTGATGGCACGGATCAGCTCGCATTGGGTGGCGGTGTCGGTGAGGGTGCCGTCCGGGCGGCCGTCCTCGATGTTCACGCCGACGATGCCCGCCGCGGCGAGCTCGGCCGCGAGCTTCGCCACGTCGGCCGGGCGCTCGGCGAAGCCGCCCTCGATGTCGACGGTGATCAGCGCGGGCAGCCGGGCCAGGCCGCGGGCCAGACGCAGGGTCTCCTCGCGTGTGTCGCCCGTGGCGTCCGCCTTCCCTGCGGCGGACGCCACACCGAGGCTGGTGGTGCCGATCGCCGCGAAGCCGCTGTGGGCGAGCGCGGCGGCGGAGGCGTGGTCCCAGGCGTTGGGCAGCAGCAAGGGGTGGCCGGCCCGGTGCAGGGCGCGGAACTGGGCGGCTCGGTCTGCGTAGGTCATGTCCGGACCGTATCCCCATGCTCCGTTCGGCGGCCGGACGGAGCATGGATGCGACGGATGCCGGACCTGATGTAGAGAAGCGGTCGCCCGCTCCGACGTCTCCTGTGAGAGTGGCCCACAGGGGGTCACACCGCGCAGCAGCCGAGGAGCGACATCATGAAGTATCTGGTGATGGTGCAGGGCACACAGGCCGACTACGAGGCGATGACCGGCAAGCCGTCCGCCAACAGCCCGGCCGCTTGGAGCGAGAAGGACATGCAGGCGATGTTCGCCTTCATGGGCTCGCTCAACGACGATCTGGCCGAGTCCGGTGAGATCGTCGACGCGCAGGGCCTGGCCGAGCCCGCGCAGACCCGCCTGGTCGACGTGGACAAGGACGGCCGCCCGGTCATCACGGACGGCCCCTACGGCGAGACGAAGGAAGTGCTCGCCGGGTACTGGGTCCTCGACTGCGCGAGCCTGGACCGGGTCACCGAGATCGCCAAGCGGATCCAGGAGTGCCCCGTTCCTGAGGGCGCCCCCCACTACCCGGTGGTGATCCGTCCCATCCCGGACGCCGACGGAGGCGAATGTTGAGACGTACGACCGAGGTCGAGGACCTGCTGCGTCTGCACGCGCCGCAGGTCCTCGGCGCGCTGGTACGCCGTTACGGGCATTTCACCGAGGCCGAGGACGCGGTGCAGGAGGCGCTGCTCGCCGCGGCACGGCAGTGGCCCGACGAGGGTGTGCCGAACAACCCGCGCGGCTGGCTGATCCGGGTCGCGTCGCGGCGGCTCATCGACCAGCTGCGCGCCGACGAGGCCCGGCGCCGGCGCGAGGAGGCGGACGCCCAGCTCGCCCCGCGGGACGCGTTCAGCACGCCCGCGCCCGGCGAGAGCCGTGCGCCGTCCGAGGACGACACCCTCACCCTGCTCTTCCTCTGCTGCCACCCCGACTTGAGCCCGGCCGCCCAGGTCGCGCTGACCCTGCGCGCCGTCGGCGGTCTGACCACCGCCGAGATCGCCCGCGCGCATCTGGTGCCCGAGGCGACGATGGCCCAGCGGATCAGCAGAGCCAAGGGGAAGATCAAGGGGGCGCCGTTTCGCCAGCCGGGCCCCGACGACCGGGATCAGCGGCTCGCGGTGGTGCTGCAAGTGCTCTACCTCATCTTCAACGAGGGCTACACCGCGACCTCCGGCAACGCCCTGCACCGCGCCGACCTGGCCCGCGAGGCGATCCGGCTGACCCGGTCCGTGCGCACCCTGCTGCCCGCGGAGGGCGCGGTGACCGGACTGCTCGCGCTCATGCTGCTCACCGAGGCCCGCAGCGCTGCCCGCACCGGACCGCACGGCGAACTCGTCCCGCTCGACGAGCAGGACCGCTCCCGCTGGGACCGGCGGGCGATCGAGGAAGGCTCCGCGCTGGTCGAGGAGGCGCTCTCCCAGGGCCCGGCGGGCGCCTATCAACTGCAGGCGGCGATCGCGGCACTGCACGACGAGGCGGCGCGCGCCGACGACACGGACTGGCCGCAGATCCTCGCCCTGTACGACCTCCTGGTACGCCGAGCCCCCGAGCCCATGGCCGAACTGGGCCGGGCCGTGGCCGTCGCCATGGTGCACGGGCCGCGGGCCGGGCTCGCCGAAGTCGCCGAACTGGACGACCGGTTGGCGGGTCACCACCGGCTCGACGCCGTCCGCGCCCATCTCCTTGAACAGGCGGGCGAGACCGAAGCCGCCCGCGCCGCCTACCAGTCGGCGGCGCAGCGCACGCTCAGCATTCCCGAGCGGCACTATCTGCAGAGACGTGCGGCGCGGCTGCTGCCCTGAGCCAGCCTGCTCACTGCGCTTACGTTGCCATTGCCGTTGCCGTTGCCGTTGCCGTTGCCGTTGCCGTTGCCGTTGCCGCTCCAAGTCCGGGATATATCAGGGGACTTGAGGGCAACCCCCTAGGCGCCACCCTGAGAGCAACCCTGATCACGCCCCGGGCCCATCCCTGATTCCTGGATCACGCGGTTGTGACTCCGGCGACTCACGGTCATCGTCGATCACAGGCCATCCCGTGATCCGGTTCGTGAGAGGGGACTTGATGCGACCGTACTTACGAACGCTCACCGCAGCGCTCACCGCCGTGCTCGCCGCCGGCGTACTCGCCGGGGCGGCGACGCCGGGCGCAGGGGCGGCGGACGCCGATCCGCCCGGACGCGGCCCGACGACGCCGGACTCCATCGGCTGGAAGCCGTGCCCCCAGGACGCCGAAGCGGACTGCGGGACCCTGCGGC
>NZ_JBHYIG010000320.1:0-10663 GCF_042740015.1 Streptomyces sp. NPDC059037 | reverse complement strand
GTGTTTTTTTTTTTTTTTTTTTTTTTTGTGTTTTTTTTTTTTTTTTTTTTTTTTTTTTGTTTTTGTGTTTTTTTTGCGTTCTCAAATTGGGCGCCCGCGGTTTTGGGGGGGGGGGGGCCCCATTTGGTGGTGCTGTTCGCTGTGACTAGTCGTTGCCGTTGCCCGGCGTCGGCGTCGTCTTCGCGATCTGCATCAGGAACTCGGCGTTCGACTTCGTCTGCTTCATCTTGTCGAGAAGCAGCTCGATGGCCTGCTGCGAGTCGAGCGCGTGCAGCACCCGGCGCAGCTTCCAGACGATCGCCAGCTCTTCGCTGTTGAGCAGGATCTCTTCCTTACGGGTGGAGGACGCGTCGACGTCCACCGCCGGGAAGATGCGCTTGTCCGAGAGCTTCCGGTCGAGCTTGAGCTCCATGTTGCCGGTGCCCTTGAACTCCTCGAAGATCACCTCGTCCATGCGCGAACCGGTGTCGACGAGCGCGGTGGCCAGGATGGTCAGCGAGCCGCCGTCCTCGATGTTGCGCGCCGCACCGAAGAAGCGCTTCGGCGGGTAGAGCGCGGTCGAGTCGACACCACCGGACAGGATGCGCCCGGACGCCGGGGCCGCGAGGTTGTAGGCACGGCCGAGGCGGGTGATGGAGTCGAGCAGGACGACCACGTCGTGACCCAGCTCGACGAGACGCTTGGCGCGCTCGATGGCCAGCTCGGCGACGGTGGTGTGGTCCTCGGCGGGACGGTCGAAGGTCGAGGAGATGACCTCGCCCTTCACCGACCGCTGCATGTCGGTGACCTCTTCCGGACGCTCGTCGACCAGGACGACCATCAGGTGGCACTCGGGGCTGTTGGTGGTGATCGCGTTGGCGACCGCCTGCATGATCATGGTCTTGCCGGTCTTCGGCGGCGCCACGATCAGCCCTCGCTGACCCTTACCGATCGGCGACACGAGGTCGATGATGCGGGTGGTCAGGATGCCCGGGTCGGTCTCCAGACGGAGCCGGTCCTGCGGGTAAAGGGGCGTCAGCTTGTTGAACTCCGGTCGCCCGCGCCCGGATTCGGGCGCCATGCCGTTGACGGAGTCGAGGCGGACGAGCGCGTTGAACTTCTCGCGGCGCTCGCCGTCCTTGGGCTGACGGACCGCGCCGGTGACGTGGTCGCCCTTGCGCAGACCGTTCTTGCGGACCTGGGCGAGCGACACGTACACGTCGTTCGGTCCGGGCAGGTAGCCCGACGTACGAATGAACGCGTAGTTGTCGAGGATGTCCAGGATGCCCGCGACGGGGATCAGTACGTCGTCCTCGGAGACCTGCGGCTCGTTGGCGCCGAACTCGTCGCGGCCACGGCGGCCACGGCGGTCGCGGTACCGGCCGCGACGCCCGCGACGGCCGCCCGCCTCGTCGTCGAAGTCGTCCTGCGGGCCGTTGTCCCGCTCCTTGCGGTCCTGACGGCCGCCGCCCTGCTGGCGGTCCTGACGGCCACCGCCCTGCTGGTCGTCGCCCTTGTTGCCACCACGGCGGTCACGGTCGCGGCCACGGCCCTGGCGGTCGCGGCCCTGACGGTCACGGCGGCCCTCGGCGCCCTCACCGGAGCCGTCGCCGCGGGACTCGGACTGCGCGTCCTGCTTCGGCTCGGCCTTCGCCTCGGCGGTGACGGTCTCGGGGCTGCCCGCGTCGGCGGTGGCGCGGCGACGCCGGCGCTCGCCCTTGTCGGCACCCGCGGGCTGGCCCGGGATGTCGATCTGCTGCTGGGCGACGGCCTCTTCGGCCTTGCCGCCCGAAGCCTGCTCCGTCTTCTCGGCCTTGTCGGCCTTGCTCGGCTTGCCGCCGCCGGCCGCCGCGTCCTCGCCCGTACGGGCCTTGGAGGTCGCGCGGCGCTTCGGCTTGGTCTCGGCATCGGCCGAGGACGGCGCGGCACTCTTCGCGGGGGCGCCCCCTCCCGCCTGCGCCTCCTTGATGACCTCGATCAGCTGGCTCTTGCGCATCCGCGCAGTGCCCTTGATACCGAGGCCGGATGCGACCTGCTGCAGTTCCGCCAGCACCATGCCCTCGAGGCCGGTGCCGCGGCGCCGCCGGGACCCGGCCGAAGCACCGGTGGCAGGCGCCGCAGAGGCGTCCGTGGCGGGCGTGTCGGCAGTCACGCCCATCAGATCGGTGGTGTCGCTCACGAAGGGTCCTTCCCTGGAGCGGACGTCGGCCTGTCTGGCTCGGCGACCGGTTGTGCTGTCCGGCGGTCCTTTGGTGTGTGGACCTGGCCGGGGCGGTGGTCCGCCAATGCGCGGCGGAAGAATTCACTGGTGATGGCGAGTCCCGGTGAGGTGCCACTGATGTGCGGTGTCACTCGGCTCGGTCACGCCGGTTCCGGAGCGTGCTCGGCACTGCTCAGTGCAAGGCACGAAGCAGTTTGGGAGGCTCCCGGAAGGATGGATGTCCCGGACGGGGACACGAAGCACCTCGCCATGGTGGGGTCGGGTGCAGACTTGAGGTTAACACTACCGGATCCAACAAACATTCCCCCTCTCCAAATCCGGTTACCCGGAGGTCACTGCGTCAAGGCGCGAGCGGCAGCACGCTCGCCCCGGTCGCGTCGAGCGCCAGACGGTTGGCCGCCCAGCCCTCTCCCGCGAGGCGTGCGACCTTGTCGGCCGTACTCTCATCGGCCAGCGCGAGGACCGTGGGTCCCGCGCCGGAAATCATCGCGGGGACGCCGTCCGCCCGCAGTCGGTCCACCAGGGCGGCGCTCTCCGGCATGGCGGGTGCGCGGTACTCCTGGTGGAGGCGGTCCTCGGTGGCGGGGAGCAGCAGCTCGGGGCGCCTGGTCAGGGCCTCGACGAGCAGGGCGGCCCGGCCCGCGTTGGCGGCGGCGTCCACATGGGGGACGGTGCGCGGGAGCAGTCCGCGCGCGGTTTCGGTGAGGACCGGCTTTCCCGGTACGAAAACCACCGGAACGATGGAATCGGCGGGGTCCATCCTGATCGCCCGCGCCGCTCCCCCGTCCATCCAGGAGAGCGTGAAGCCGCCGAGCAGACAGGCGGCGACGTTGTCGGGGTGGCCCTCGATCTCGGTGGCGAGCTCAAGCAGGGCATTGTCGTCGAGCCGGGCGTCACCGCCTATCGTCACGGCGCGCGCGGCGACGATTCCGGCGCAGATGGCCGCGGACGACGAGCCGAGGCCCCGGCCGTGCGGAATGCGGTTGGCGCAGACGATTTCGAGCCCGCGCGGCTGTCCGCCGAGCAGGTCGAAGGCGGTACGCAGGGAACGTACAAGCAGATGCGACTCGTCGCGCGGGAGCGTCTCGCTGCCCTCACCTGCGATGTCGATGTTCAGTCCGGAGTCGGCCACCCGGACGACGACGTCGTCGTACAGCCCCAGCGACAGGCCGAGGGCGTCGAAGCCCGGCCCGAGGTTGGCGCTGGTGGCGGGGACGCGCACCCGGACGGCGGCGGCGCGGAACGCGGGACCGGCCATCGCTCGATGACTCTCCTTGAGCTGCGATCTTTTGGAGGACTTGCCACATGTGAGGCAGTACCCGGAGGCCGATACACGGCGGCACCGCGGCATATGCGGCGGGGCGGGTTGGGTACAGCCTATCGAAGGAAGGTTCTGTGGCGACATAGGGCGCACAGGAGGCGCACGATGCGTGCTGTAAGCCCCCTGTGCACCCCCTGTGGGGAGTTGCGGGTTTTCCCCTGGGTTATGCCAGGCCGAGGCGCTCGGCGGCGGTGGCCGCGTCGACCGGCACGGTGACCGGCTGCGGAGCGCCGGCGACGGCCCAGTCGGGGTCCTTCAGGCCGTTTCCGGTGACCGTGCAGACGATCTTCTGGCCCTTGTCGACCTTGCCCTGCTCGGCGGCCTTGAGCAGACCGGCGACGGACGCGGCCGACGCGGGCTCGACGAAGACACCCTCCTGGGACGCCAACAGCTTGTAGGCGCGCAGGATCTCACGGTCCGTCACCTCGTCGATGAAGCCGCCCGACTCGTCGCGCGCGGCAAGGGCGAAGTCCCAGGACGCGGGGTTGCCGATGCGAATCGCGGTGGCGATGGTGGACGGGTCCTTGACGACCTCGCCGCGCACGATGGGCGCCGAACCCGAGGCCTGGAAGCCCCACATCCGGGGAGTGCGCGTCGACACCGAGTCGGCGGCGTACTCCTTGTAGCCCTTCCAGTAGGCCGTGATGTTGCCGGCGTTGCCGACGGGAAGGACGTGGATGTCCGGGGCGTCGCCGAGCGCGTCGACGATCTCGAACGAGGCGGTCTTCTGGCCCTCGATGCGGAACGGGTTGACCGAATTGACAAGCGCCACCGGGTAGTTCTCGGAGAGGGCGCGGGCGAGGTTCAGGCAGTCGTCGAAGTTCCCGTCGACCTGAAGGATCTTCGAGCCGTAGACGAGCGCCTGGCCCATCTTGCCGAGCGCGATCTTGCCCTGCGGCACCAGGACGGCGCAGACCATTCCGGCGCGTACGGCATAGGCGGCCGCGGAGGCCGACGTGTTGCCGGTGGAGGCGCAGATGACGGCCTTCGCACCCTCCTCCTTCGCCTTCGTGATCGCCATCGTCATGCCGCGGTCCTTGAAGGACCCGGTCGGGTTGGCGCCCTCGACCTTGAGATGGACCTCGCAGCCCGTGCGCTCGGAGAGCACCTGCGCGGGCACGAGCGGCGTGCCGCCCTCGCGGAGCGTCACGACCGGCGTCGTGTCGGAGACGGGGAGACGGTCCCGGTACTCCTCGATGATTCCGCGCCACTGGTGGGTCATTGCTGGTTACTCTCCTTCAACCCGCATGATGCTCGCGACACCACGCACGGTGTCGAGATTCCGCAGCGCCTCGACCGTGCCGCTGAGCGCGGCGTCGGGTGCCCGGTGGGTGACGACGACGAGGGATGCCTCGCCGTCCTTGCCCGTCTGACGGACCGTATCGATCGATACGCCGTGCTCGGCGAAGACCGTCGCGACCTGGGCGAGGACACCCGGCTTGTCGGCCACGTCGAGGCTGATGTGGTACCGCGTGACGACCTCGCCCATGGAGCTCACGGGCAGCTGGGTGTACGCGGACTCGCCGGGCCCGGTGGCCTCGCCGAGCTTGTTCCGGCAGACGGCGACGAGGTCGCCGAGCACGGCCGACGCGGTGGGCGAGCCGCCCGCGCCGGGCCCGTAGAACATGAGCTGGCCGGCGGCCTCCGCCTCCACGAAGACGGCGTTGTACGCCTCACGCACGGACGCCAGCGGATGGCTGAGCGGAATCATCGCGGGATGCACGCGCGCGGTGACGGACTCGCCGTCCGCGGCCCGCTCACAGATGGCGAGCAGCTTGATGGTGCAGCCCATGCGCTTCGCGGAGGCGAAGTCGGCGGCGGTCACCTCGGTCATGCCCTCGCGGTAGACGTCGTCGAGCCGCACGCGCGTGTGGAAGGCGATTCCGGCGAGGATCGCGGCCTTGGCGGCGGCGTCGAAGCCCTCGACGTCGGCGGTCGGGTCGGCCTCTGCGTACCCGAGAGCGGTGGCCTCGTCGAGGGCTTCCTGGTACCCGGCCCCGGTCGTGTCCATCGCGTCGAGGATGAAGTTCGTGGTCCCGTTGACGATCCCGAGGACCCGGTTGACCTTGTCGCCGACGAGGGACTCGCGCAGCGGCCGGATCAGCGGAATCGCGCCGGCGACGGCGGCCTCGTAATAGAGATCCCGCCCGTGCTCCTCGGCGGCGGCGTGCAGCGCGGCACCGTTCTGGGCGATGAGGGCCTTGTTCGCCGAGACGACGGACGCGCCGTGCTCGAAGGCGGTGGTGATGAGGGTCCGGGCGGGCTCGATCCCTCCGATGACCTCGACGATGACGTCGATGTCGCCCCGTTTGACCAGCGCGGTCGCGTCGGTGGTGATGAGGGAGGGGTCAATTCCCTCGCGCACCTTCGAGGGACGGCGGACGGCGACCCCGGCGAGTTCCACCGGGGCGCCGATCCTGGCCGTGAGGTCGTCGGCGTGCGTCGTCATGATGCGCGCCACCTCTGAGCCGACAACCCCACAGCCCAGCAGCGCCACCTTCAGCGGACGCGTACGCATCATCCGACCTCACTTCTCATACATCTAAACGATGGGACCAGTCTCACCCACCGGACCGGAGTTTCTATCCCCTGTCCGAATCATGAGACATCTATTTCATTACCCGACATCGAGACGCAGGAGATCTTCCTCCGTCTCGCGCCGGACGATTACGCGCGCCGCACCATTCTTGACCGCGACGACCGGCGGACGGAGCGCGTGGTTGTAGTTGCTCGCCATGGAACGGCAGTACGCGCCGGTCGCGGGCACGGCGATCAGATCGCCGGGAGCCAGGTCGGCGGGGAGGAAAGCGTCCTTCACCACGATGTCACCGCTCTCGCAGTGCTTGCCGACGACGCGTACGAGCATGGGCTCGGCGTCGGACTCGCGCGACACCAGGGCGACGCTGTACTCGGCGTCGTAGAGCGCGGTGCGGATGTTGTCGGACATGCCGCCGTCGACGGAGACGTACGTACGCAGACCCTCGAGGGGCTTGACGGTGCCGACCTCGTACAGCGTGAAGGCGGTCGGCCCGACGATGGCGCGCCCCGGCTCGACGGAGATACGGGGAGTCCGGAGATTGGCGGCCTCGCACTCACGCGTGACGATCTCGCTCAACGCCTTGGCGATCTCGTGCGGCTCGCGCGGGTCGTCGTCGGAGGTGTACGCGATGCCGAGCCCGCCGCCGAGGTCGATCTCGGGAAGCTCGACACCGTGCTCGTCACGGATCTCGGCAAGCAGCTGCACGACGCGACGGGCGGAGACCTCAAAGCCCGCCATGTCGAAGATCTGCGACCCGATGTGCGAGTGCACGCCGATGAGCTCGAGCCCATCCAGCTGCAGCGCGCGGCGGACGGCCTCGGCGGCCTGTCCCCCCGCGAGGGCGATGCCGAACTTCTGGTCCTCATGCGCGGTGGCGATGAATTCGTGGGTGTGCGCTTCCACGCCGACGGTGACGCGGATCTGCACGGGCTGCCGCTTGCCGAGCCGCTCGGCGATGTGCGCGACCCGCACGATCTCCTGGAAGGAGTCGAGCACGATGCGCCCCACGCCGACGGAGATGGCCCGCTCGATCTCCTCTTCGCTCTTGTTGTTGCCGTGGAAGGCGATGCGGTCGGCGGGCATCCCGGCGTCGAGGGCGGTGGTGAGCTCGCCCCCGGAACAGACGTCGAGGTTGAGCCCTTCTTCGTGCAGCCAGCGCACGACCGCACGCGAGAGGAAGGCCTTGCCGGCGTAGAACACGTCGGCGTCGGTCCCGAAGGCGCCGCGCCAGGCGTGGCAGCGGGCGCGGAAGTCGGCCTCGTCGAGGAAGTAGGCGGGGGTGCCGAACTCCTCGGCGAGCCGGGTCACTTCGATGCCGCCGACGGTGGCGACACCGTCCGCGTTGCGGGTGACGGTCTGCGCCCAGACCTTCGGGTCGAGGGAGTTCAGATCGGCGGGCGGCGCGGTGTAGTGCCCTTCGGGCAGTACGTCGGCGTGGCGGGGCCCGGCGGGGTGTGCGGAACGGCTCATGTCGCGGTCGTCTCTCTCACAGATGTTCTGGTGCGCTGATGCCGAGCAGGGACAGGCCACCGGCGAGCACCGTCCCGGCGGCTTCGGCGAGCGCGAGCCGGGCGCGGTGGGCGGCCAGGGGTTTCTCGTCACCGCGCGGCAGGACGGACGGCTGAAAGGCGAGGAAGGCGTCGGCGGTGGTGACGAGGTGCCGGGCGATGCGGTCGGGAGCGTGACGCCGGGCGGCGGAGGCGAGGACGCGGGGGTGGTCACCGATGGCGTCGAGGAGGTCCTGCGCTTCTTGTACGTCTTGCACGTCGCCGGGGGCGGCGTCGAACCCCAGGGCTTCGGCGTTCCGGCTCAGGGCGCGGATACGGGAGTACGCGTACCGCACCCGGAAGAGGGGATTGCTCTCGCGCTGGGCGAGGTGCTGCTCGGCCGGCTCGATGCGGGGGCGGTCGTGCCCGGCCGGATACAGCAGGGCCCAGCGGGCGGCGTCGCGGCCGAGGGGGGTGGGGTCCTGCGGGGCGGGGACGGGGCGGAGCGTGTCGAGCGGGACGGGAGGCTTCCCGTGGGCGTCGACGCGCACCCCGAGGCCGGTCGTCCAGCCGGGATCGGGCGCCTCGTCACAGGTGACGCGGACGAGGGCGCCCTGCGAGCGGAGGATGCGGCGGAGGGTGTCGGCGAGGACGGCGGCGCGGACTTCGCGGGGGAAGTGGAGCTGGTGGCGGGCGCCGGTGTCGGGGTGGACGTGCCCGTAGCAGGCACCGCGGTCGCGTACGTCGCGTACGAGGGCGGCTCCCCCGCTGTTTCCCCCTTCACCTCCCCCTTCGGCGAGGGTGATGTTGAGGAAGCCGGGCCCGGTGATGTCGATGGAGGCGATGCCGGGCTCCGCGGTGAGCCGCGGGGACAGAATCTCGGCGACCTGCATCGGCGGGCGCCCGGCGGAGCGGGCGACCTGCAGGGCGACGTTGGTGGCGTAGTCCCCACGCCCTCCGGGCCGAGGCCGCTCGACGATCACCCGCTCGGGCATGCCCACGTCACGAAGCTCACCGTCATCGACGGCACGGCGCATGGCGCGCAGCACGGAACGGGAGAGCTCGACGGGGGTCACGGGGACAAGCGTATGGGAGGAGGGGGGTAGGGACGCGACCCGGTTTGGCGGATGGTCCGGGATGTGGACGGCGGCGGGGGTCTCTGGGGTGGCCGGGCCTCTGCGTCAGGGCCCGCGGGGCGGTCGGCTCAGCCGCCGGTGCGGCCGGCGCGCTCGGTCTCTCCGGTGCCTGCCGCGCAGTCGCCGCCGAGCGCTTCGCCGCCGTGGCCGCGCTCCAGCAACTGCCGTACGATACCGACGAGTTCGCTCGGCTCGAAGGGCTTGGCGAGGAAGGCGTCCACGCCCACTTCCAGGCCGCTCTCCACCTCGTACTGAGTACAGGCACTGACGATCACGATGGGCAGATGCCGGGTCCGCGGATCGGAACGCAGCCGCGCGGCGGTCCGCAGCCCGTCAAGGCGGGGCATCACGACATCGAGGGTGACGGCGTCGGGCCTGACCTCTTGCACCACGTCCAGGCACTCGGCACCATCAGCCGCGGTCACCACCTCGAAGCCCTCCAGCTCGAGGTTGACCCTGATCAGTTGCCGGATGACCTTGTTGTCGTCCACAACAAGCACGCGGCCGGGCACGCCTGACACAACTCGAGAGTAGGTCTGCCGACACCGCCGCGTCCGGGTTTTCCCCACTTCCGCCCCCTGCGGGGGATGCCTGGGGTGCGCGTCCGCCCCGGGCGGGGGACCCCTGGGCGACCCCTGGGAAGCGCGGTGCGGTGCGGCCGTTCCGGCGGCCGCGGAGATGCGGAAATACCTGTTCATGGGGAGCCCATTGGAGCTGGTAGGGTTCTACCCGTCGCCGCGCAATCAGCGCTGACACGCCCCCGTAGCTCAGGGGATAGAGCAACGGCCTCCGGAGCCGTGTGCGCAGGTTCGAATCCTGCCGGGGGCACCTTGTAGTAGGTGCCCGAAGACCCCGCCATCAGCGGTTTCGCTGAGGACGGGGTCTTGGCGTATGTGCTGATGGATGCCGCTGGAGGCAGCTTTTTCGTCCGGCTGCTCCTTCTCAGCGCAGTTGCTCCGCCAGGCCGACGATGATGCCCTCCGGGCCGCGGAGGTAGCAGAGCAGATAGCTGTCCTCGAACCGGGCGATCTCGCCGACGAGTTCGGCGCCGTGCGGGCGCAGGCGGGCAATGGTGTCCTCGAGGTCGTCGACGGCGAACATGACGCGGTGCGTGCCCAGGATGTTGTGCGGCTTGTTGCGCGGCCCGTCGCTGATCGCCGCGGGGCTGCGGTACTTCGACAGCTCGAGCCGGCTGTGACCGTCCGGGGTCCGGAGCATCGCGATGTCACAGTGGACGCCGTCGAGTCCGGTGCACTGGTCGGCGACGAGGCCCTCGACCTCCGTCCTGCCCTCCAGCTCCATGCCGAGTTCCACGAAGAACGCGATGGCGGCGTCCATGTCCTCGACGACGATGCCGACGTTGTCCATCCGCTGAATCGCCATGCTGGCTTCTCCTTCTTCCTCTTCTTCCTCGTGCGGCCGGTGGTGGCCGCTGATGTCCCTGGGACGGAGCCGGTGGCACGTTCTCGACATCCACGGACCGCCGAAGATCAGACGCCACCGAAAAGGGCCAGGGCTCAGCGGACTGAATCTTCGGGTGCTGCCCGGCTGACGGGGGTCGGGGTCTGATGTCAGCCGGTGTCAGTGTGCTGTGGGTGTGGTGTCAGGACACCCCGGCAGAGTCTTGCTCATCAACAGCAGCAAGCACCCGCCGGGAAGCCCCGGCAGGGTCCGCCCAGAATTGAAGGAGCACGCCACCATGTCCGCCATCACCATCGCCTTCACCGACCAGGACAAGCTCACCCTCCGCACCGCCGCCTACGGAGCCATCTCGCTGCTCGCCGCCGCCGACGCCGCCGGCTCGCCCCACAAGATCGCCACCCAGGGCTCCATCGCCCTGGCCTCCGCCACCGGCCCCGTCGGATACGTCCTCGCCGAGAACTCCGCGGTCGGCGAGCTCGGCGGCAGGTCCGTGGCCGAGCTCGCCGACACGGGCCTGCCCCCCCGCCCCCCAGCCACCGCGCTTCTCAATCTGGGTCG
>NZ_JBHYIG010000319.1:3131-10824 GCF_042740015.1 Streptomyces sp. NPDC059037 | reverse complement strand
CGTCCCCCCCCCACCCCCCCGGGGCGTCGCGCGCCCTCCCCCCCTCCGCCGCCCCCCCCCCCCGCCCCGGGGGGTCCTTCCCGTCGGGGCCTCGGAGACCGGCCGCCGCCACCGGGCGAACTTCACTGAACACGCGCACGCTCCTCGATCGGCCATGCCATGGGTCGGGAGACAATATCGCAATGCCCCGCCGGGCCAACTTGCGGCGCCGACGGGGCACTTGATGCGTATGTACGTCCCTTTAAGCGGCGTACGCGGCCATTGCGGGGGCTTTGTCAGCCGACGCCCGCATTGAGGAAGATGCCGCCATCGACCACGAGTGTCTGCCCCGTGATCCAGTCGGACTGGTTCGACGTGAGGAACGCGGCGGCGCCGCCGATGTCCTCGGGCACACCGAGCCGCCCCAGCGGGTACGCGGCGGCGGCCTCCGCCTCGCGGCCCTCGTAGAGCGCCTGGGCGAACTTGGTCTTGACCACGGCGGGCGCGATCGAATTGACCCGGACCTTCGGCGCGAACTCGTGCGCGAGCTGCAGGGTGAGGTTGACCATGGCGGCCTTGCTCATCCCGTACGCGCCGATGAACGGCGACGCGGAGACGCCGGCGACGGAGGCGATGTTGACGATCGCGCCGCCGTTCTCGCTCTGCCAGGCCTTCCAGGTCTGCTGGGCGAAGCCGAGCGCCGAGATCACATTGGTCTCGAAGACCTTGCGCGCCACATTGAGGTCGAGCTCCGCGATCGGCCCGAACACCGGGTTCGTACCGGCATTGTTGATCAAGAAGTCGACCCGCCCGAAGGCCTCCATGGCGCGCTCGACGGCGACCGCCTGGTGGGACTCGTCGTGGGCCTTGCCCGCGACGCCGATCACCCGGTCGGCGCCGAGCTTCTCGACGGCCTCCTTGAGGGCGTCCTCGCCCCGTCCGGTGATGCAGACGCGGTCGCCGCGGGCGACGAGCGCCTCGGCGATGCCGTAGCCGATGCCGCGGCTCGCGCCCGTGACGAGCGCGGCCTTTCCACTGTCCTGCACTGCCATCTCGAAATCCCTCCGGGCTAGTTGAGCGGGCCGCCGGCCACGTACATGACCTGGCCGGAGACGAAGCCCGCCGCGTCGCCGGTGAAGAAGGCGATGGCGTTGGCGATGTCCTCGGGGCGGCCCACGCGCTGCACCGGGATCTGGCTGGCGGCCGCGGCCTGGAAGTCCTCGAAGCCCATGCCGACGCGGTCGGCGGTGGCCTTGGTCATCTCGGTGACGATGAAGCCGGGGGCGACCGAGTTGGCGGTGACGCCGAACTTGCCGAGCTCCTTGGCGAGGGTCTTGGTGAAGCCCTGCAGACCGGCCTTGGCCGCCGCGTAGTTGACCTGGCCGCGGTTGCCGAGGGCGGAGGACGAGGAGAGGTTCACGATCCGGCCGAACTTGGCGTCCACCATGTGCTTCTGGATCGCGCGGGACATCAGGAACGCGCCGCGCAGGTGCACGTTCATGACCGTGTCCCAGTCGCCCGCGCTCATCTTGAAGAGCAGGTTGTCGCGGAGCACGCCGGCGTTGTTCACGAGGATCGTGGGCGCGCCGAGCTCCTGGGCGATGCGCTCGATGGCGGCCTCGACCTGGGCCTCGTCGGACACGTCGCAGCCGACGGCGAGGGCCTTGCCACCGGCGTCGGTGATCTGCGCGACGGTGTCCTTGCAGGCGGCCTCGTCGAGGTCGATCACCGCGACGGCACGGCCCTCGGCGGCCAGGCGCACTGCGGTGGCCGCGCCGATGCCTCGCGCTGCTCCGGTCACGACCGCGACGCGCTGCTCAGTGGTGGACATGCTGGTTCTCCTCGCCCTTGGGATGCGGCTCTACGGTACGCCCCGGTGGTGAGCGACCGCTTAGTACCTTCAGCTGAACGAGACGCTAGAAGCCCTGGCACCCGGTGTCAACGGCACACCTGGGCCTGTGATTCTTTACGTCACGAGGATCACCTCACGAGGAGGTCGAGCAGCCGGTCGAGCTCCGCGGCGGGATCCGCGGTGAGTCCCGTGTGCACCGGGCCCGGCTGGACGATCGTCGAGCGCGGCGCGATCAGCCACCGAAAGCGCCGCCCGGCATCGTCCCGCTCGGCCTGACCCGCACCTTCGCCGCCCGCACAGATCCGCTCGACGGCACCAAGAGCGGCCCGTACGCCGCCCACATCGGCCCGCGGGTCCAGGGCCCGCAGCTTGTCCTCGTCCAGATGCGTACGGGCGGCCACGAAGGATTTGGCGCGGCAGTAGACCACGACCCCCGCGTTGAACTGCTCACCGCGCTCCACCCGCGGCACGACGCGCACCAGGGCGTACTCGAAGACGTCCCGCTCGATCGACGGCTGCTCGGTCACCGGGTGGCACCCTTCCGCTGCGGCTCGGGCAGCTGGATCCGTTCATGAATGGTCTTGGCACGCGGCAGCAGCGCCGCCACATAGGCGCGGCGCACGGCGTCGGGGTCCTCGAAGCCGGGCTCGTCCACCAGCCACTCGTCGGGTACGTCGGCGGCGGCCGACGCGAGGATTTCCTCGGTGACCAGCGGCGCGAGCTCGGCGGCGGCCGCTGCGACATCGGGCCGGAAGGGAGCGAGGGCATGGTCGGAGGCGTCGTACGGCTTGGCGGCCGCGGTCTCGGCGGTGCGCCAGTTGTGGTGCCAGATCATGCTCGCGCCGTGGTCGATGAGCCAGAGATCGCCGTGCTTGACCAGCATGTTCGGGTTGCGCCAGGAACGGTCGACGTTGTTGATCAGCGCGTCGAACCACACGACACGGCCGGCCTCGGCGGGGTCGACGGGGAACGCGAGCGGATCGAAGCCGAGCGCTCCCGACAGGAAGTCCATGCCCAGGTTCAGCCCGCCGCTCGCCTTGAGCAGTTCCTGCACCTGCTGGTCCGGTTCGCCGAGGCCGATCACGGGGTCGAGCCGGATCCCGGTCAGGCGCGGCACCCGCAGGCCGAGGGCGCGCGCGAGCTGCCCGCAGATCACCTCGGCGACGAGCGTCTTGCGGCCCTGTCCGGCGCCGGTGAACTTCATGACGTACGCGGCGTACGTTCCCTGGTCGTCGACCGCCTCGACGAGGCCGGGCAGCGATCCGCCCTCGCGCAGGGGCGTCGCGTAGCGGACCGCGGTGACTTCGGTGAGCATTGCCCCAGGTTAATGCCGGTGCTCGGGACCGGTGCGAACACGCCCCGCGCAAGAAGTGCTTGAGCGTTTGAACGCGGTGGGGCGCCGCCTCGTACCCCCTTGCATGAACGTTTCCAAGGAAACCCTGCCCGCACCCTCCCGCCGTTCCGTCGTCGCCGCTGCGGGCGTCGTCAGCCTGGCCGTCGCGCTCACCGCCTGTGGCGACGGCGACGACGGATCCGACCAGTACGGCAAGGACGACTCCGCACCGGCCGAGAAGAAGTCCCCGGAAGGTGCGGGGTCGTCCGGTGGCGCCGGCGGGGCCGTGCTCGCCAAGACGTCAGAGATCCCCGTGGGCGGCGGCAAGATCTTCAAGGCCGAGGGGGTGGTGGTGACCCAGCCGACGAAGGGCGAGTTCAAGGCCTTCTCCAACCGCTGCACGCACAAGCAGTGCCCGGTGACGAGCATCGAGGGCGGCACCATCAACTGCCCTTGTCACGGCAGCAAGTTCGACATCACCGACGGCAGCGTGAAGGCTTCACCCGCCCCCGCCCCGCTGCCCGCCACCGAGATCAGCGTGGACGGGGACTCCATCAAGCTGGCCTAGGAGGCGGGCGGCGCCGGCGGCCACGGAATGTCGGCGAGGAGCGGCAGTACGATCCCTTCCTCGTAGTCGAGATGGGCCAGCAACTCCTCGGACATCCTGGCCAGTTCGGCCCGGAAGTGCTCGAGGTCGGCCGTCCCGACGTCGGCGAGCAGGGCGACGAGGTCGTCCTGGATGCGCGCCACCGTGCGGTGTTCCTCCTGGATGCGGTCCATGGCTTCCCGAAGATGCGGATGGTGGTGTGCGACCACGGGGAAGACATGGCCGTCCTCGCTGGCGTGGTGGAACTCCAGGGTCTGGCAGAACGCAAGGCAGTGCTGCCGGATCTGCAGCCCGAGACCGGGCGCGGGCGGCTCGCCGGGCCCCTGGTGGGCCGCCCGCGCGGCGAAGTGGGCGTCGGTCTCGGCGCTCACGTGCCGCAGCTGATGGCGCAGCCAGGTGTGGACCTCCAGGATCTTGTCGGCGAGGCTCGTGACCTCGCGGGGCCCTTCGCCCGGGGCGGGTTCGGACCGTTCCAGGGCCACGACCGGCAGGATCCTGGTGGTCCGCTCCTGGTAGTCGGCGTATCCGGGCACGGCTTCGACGACGCGCCCAAACAGCCGGTCACGGCGCGCCCCTTCGGCGGGGACGGCGATCGCTTCGAACTCGTCGCCGCCGATCTCCACGCCGACCGCGGGGTGCGCGAGCAGGTTGTGGTACCAGGCGGGGTGGCGGGGCGAGCCGAGGTTGGACCCGACGACCAGCAACAGGTCGTCGACGCGCACATAGCCGAGGGGGGCGGTGGTCCGCTCCCCCGACTTGGCGCCGGTGGTGGTGAGCAGGAGGAGATCGCCGCCTTCGAAGGGGCCGCCGACCTTCCCCGCGTTGGCTCGGAACTCTTCGATGACGGACTGGTTGAACGACGTGGGCATGCTGAGGTGACTCTCCAGGCAAAAGGTGAAGTCCGCGCGGTACGGCAGGACATGCGTCCGCGCAGGACGGAATGGGGATGACGCGTGCGACGCGCTCGCGTCAGAAACGGCGCGTCAGATACGGGATGCGGAGTACGAACTCATGACACGTCCCTGAGTGCAGGTGCTCGCCCGGCATCCGGCCTGCCCACTGCTCTTTGGCCGGTGCCACGCGGCACGCGCTCCATTACAGACTCGGGGCCGTCACCTGTCAAACGCCGGGCCGCGAACGCCGCTTCCACACGTCGAGGACGTCATCGGTGGTGGTGACGGTGGCGACCAGGGCGAGTGTGTTGCGGATCATCGCGGGGGTGTAGTCGGCGGGGACGCCCGCGATGGCGTCCGCGGGCACGACGGCGGTGTATCCGAGGTTCACGGCGTCGAAGACGGCGTTCGGGATCGCCACGTTCGCCGAGACTCCGGTCACCAGGAGCGTGCGGCACCCCAGGTTGCGCAGCAGCGGGTCGACATCCGTGCCCGCGATCGGCGACAGACCGTGCAACCGCCGCACGATGAAGTCCTCTTCGGACACCTCGATGGGCGGCGCGACGCGTACGGCCTTGGTCCCGGAGAGCTGCTGCACGGGCAGCCGGCCCGCGGCACGGAAGAGCCGCGCGTTGTGGTTGGCGCCCCGCCCGTCGGGACGCCGCTCGGCGACGGCGTGCAGGACCTGGGTCCCGGCCTGGTGGGCCGCGGAGACGAGCCGCGCGACATTGCCGAGGGCACCCGACTCCCTTGCCTCCTCGGCGAGTTCGGGCAGCGCGCTCTCCGTCCCCACGACGCCCTGCTGACACTCGACGGTCATCAGTACGGTGGTGGCGGGGTCGAGGAGTTCCCTGAGCTGTTCGTACGACGGCATGGCTCCCCCTGTCGCTGTCACGGTCGCTGTCGCTGTCGCTGTCGCTGTCACGGTCCGGGATGCGCGGAGGCTAGCGGCCATTGCGTCACGACGGAAGAGGCCGCATCCTGCATTCCTGACGCACCATCAGCTCTGAGATGCCATCAGCTACGGATGTACGGAGGACGCATGGCCGTCACACAGCGCCGGGGCCGCAGGATCATGATGTCGCCGGGCGAGCTCGACGAGTTCCTCTCCACGGAACGCACCTGCCGGGTCGCGACCGTGTCCGGCGGCGGCGCCCCGCACGTCAGCGCCCTGTGGTTCGCGTGGGACGGCACGTCCCTGTGGCTGTTCTCGATCACCCGCAGCAAGCGCTGGGCGGATCTGCGGCGCGATCAGCGGATCGCCGTGGTGATCGACACGGGCGTGGAGTACGCGGAACTGCGGGGCGCGGAGCTTTCCGGCACGGCGACCTTCGTGGGCGAGGCGCCGCGCACGGGCGAGCCGTGCCCCGAACTCGACGTCCCCGAGCGGCTGTTCGCCCAGAAGTACTTCGCGATGGACTCGATGCCGTACGACGGAAAGCACGCGTGGATCCGGCTCACACCGGACGCGATCTCCTCTTGGGACTTCCGGAAACTGGCGCAGCTCTAGCCCGCCGGCGACGCGAGCCCCGCCCCCACACCCTGAAGCGCCTCCACCGCCGCCCTGATCGACGGTCGCCGGTCCGCGTCCGCGCGCCACACCACGTACACATGACGCCGTACGCGATGGCGCACCGGGACCGTCCTGACGCCGGCCGGCATCGGGTCGCGCCCCAACTGGGGTGCCACGCAGACGCCGAGGCCCGCGGCCACCAGGGCGAGCTGGGTGTGGTGCTCCTCCGCGCGGTGCGCGATGCGCGGCTCGATGCCCTTGGCCCGCAGGGTGAACATCAGCCACTCGTGACAGAACTCCCCCTCCGCCCAGGTGATCCACTCGTCGTCCGCGAACTCGTCGAGGTCCACCTCGGCTGGCCCGCTCGGCCTTCCACCACTCGATCAACTACCGCTCCGTGGTGGTCCACGGCACGGCCTACCAGGTCACGGACCCCGAGGAGAAGCGCACCGCGCTCGACGCGCTCGTCGACCATGTCGTGCCGGGCCGCTCGGCCGACTCCCGCCCCGCGAACGCCAAGGAGCTCGCGGCCACCGCCGTGCTCCGCCTCGACCTCACCGAGGTGTCCGCCAAGGTCCGCACCGGCGGCCCCAACGACGAGCCGGAGGACCTCGACCTCCCGTACTGGACGGGCGTGGTCCCCCTGCGCAAGGGCCACGACCCCCTCATCCCCGCGGACGACCTGGCCCCCGGCATCGCGGTCCCCGACTATCTGATGGAACTGTGATGCTGATCCACCCCTGGGACGCGCCGCGCTCCGACGCCGAATGGCAACAGTGGCTCGCCGCCCACGACTTCGGGCAGCTCGCCGTGAACGGCCTGCCAGGCGAGCCCCCGCACGTCCAGCCGACCCTTCCCCAAGCTCTCAACCACGTTCGAGCAGGGGAGACCCCATCCGCGTACGACCCCGAACACGGCCCGCACGGCCGGGTGCTCCTCCACCTGGCGCGCCCCAACCCGCTGTGGCCCGCGCCGCTCGAAGCCGACCCCGAAGTGCTGCTCAGCGTGGTGGACGACTACGTGTACGTGCCCGGCCCGTGGCAGGCGCCCCCGGACACCCCGCCCGAGCACGGCGTGCCGACCAGCTTCTACGCCGCCGTCCAGCTCAGCTGCACCGCCCGCGTCGTGGACGAACCCGAGGAGAAGGCCGATCTGCTGAACCTCCAGGTCGGCCACTTCCAGCCGGAGGGTGGATCGGCCCCCGCGGCCGTGGGCAAGGCACCGTACGGCCGCATGCTCTCCGGCATCCGGGGCCTCTTCCTCGAAGTCACCGACGTACGGGCGAAGTTCAAGTACGCCGGTCACAAGCCGGCGGAGGTCCAGGAGCGGATCGCCGCGGGCCTCGCCGGGCGCGGCGGGACCCATGACACGGAGGCGCACGCCCACCAGCTGCGCCGACGCTGAAGACCGTCATCGAGGGGGGGGGGGGGGGGCCCGCAGCCCCGAGCGCACTCGGAGACACTAGTTTAGGGGGAGTGGGCCGACCACCCACCCCGCGCGTGGGCGCTCACTCTCG
>NZ_JBHYIG010000319.1:0-3121 GCF_042740015.1 Streptomyces sp. NPDC059037 | reverse complement strand
GGCCCGCGCGGGGCGGGGGGGCACCCATGAGCGGGCGGCGCACGCCCCCCGCCCGCGCCGACGGTTAACACCGACTGCGAGGGGCGGGCCCACCCCGCCCGCGCCCCTCGCCGCGTTCAGACCGGTTCCGGCGCGAGCCCCGCCTCCCGCCGAGCCACCACCGCCCCCCGAGCCTCCGCAACCGCGAGCCCGGTCACCGCACCCAGCATCAGCAGCGTCCCGACGACGGTAGGCACGGTCAGCTCCTCGCCCAGCAGGACAACGGCGATCACCGCGGCGCTCAACGGCTCGAGCAGCGTGATCACGGAGACGGTCGCGGACCGCACGACCGCGGCACCGGCGAAGTAGAGCGCGTAGGCGACCGCCGTAGGGATCGCCGCGATGTACAGCAGATAGAGGCCCATGCGCGCGGGCTCGGCGGTGTGCGGCACAAGCCCCTCCACCGCGGCGAGCGGCAGCAGGCAGACGGCCACCACGGCGAACGACCAGACGGTCGTGCCGGACGAGTCGCCGCCGCCCCGCCCCCACCACCGCGTCAGGAGCGTCATCGCGGCGTACGCGGCCGCCGAGGCAAGCCCCCACAGGACACCCGGCATCCGCACACTGGCACCGCCACCGCCCAACACAAGCACCAGCAGACCGATCAGCGCCCCGGCCACGGCGACGACCCCGCCGCGCCCGAGCCGCTCGCCCAACGCGACCCGCGCCCCCAGTGCGATGAGCACGGGACCCGACCCCATCGCGACGACCGTGCCGACCGCGAGTCCTGTCGACTCGACGGACGCGAAGTAGGCGGTCTGGAACACGGCGAGGGCCACCCCGGTCACCACGATCCGGGGCGCCCTGCGGCGCAGCGGCACGCCGCCCGAAGCCGAGAGGGACCGGCGGCGCGACCGCACGAGACGCACCGCGGACATCAGGGCGAAACCGCCCACGCAACGCCAGAAGGACAGACTCACCGGCCCCATGTCACTGGCGTCGAAGACCAGCGCGGCGGCGGCACCCGCGGTGCCCCACGCCGTACCGGCGACGATCAGATAGAACAGGCCACGTCCGACGGACAGGCCGGAGACAGCATTCGACACGTCGAGTTCTCCGCAGAAAGAAGAAAGAAAGAAGGTCCTGATCTCCGTCTGCGGGCAGCGTCGCTCCACCCGGCGACCGGCCGGGTGTGATCCAGGAGGTGCCCGCGCCTAAGCGGCGGGCGGCGGAAGAACGAGCGCGTTCGAATGCATGATCACAAGCTAGGTGGCGCTGCCGGTCGACGACAACTGCGTTTCGGGGTCCGGCACCCCGCCCGCGGCAGGCTCTGGCCGGGGCTTGGCGGGCGTGGACGACTGGGCGATGAACGCCCCGGCGAGCACCACCGCACCGCCGATGATCTGCGGCGCCGAAAGATGCTCGCCCAGCATGACCCAGGCGAGGACGGTCGCGATGACCGCCTCCAGGCAGGCCACGACGCCGGCCACCTGCGGGGAGAGCCGGCGCACCGACAGCACCCCGGTGACGTACGCGATGACGGTCGCGACGAGCACGATCCAGCCGATCAGGGCCCACGCGGGGACCGAAGAGCCGTCCATGTCCGCACTGCCCGCGAGCACCGACCAGTCCATGCCCCACGGGCGGGCCACGACGGTGAGCACGGCGGCGCCGATGAGCAGTCCGTACGCGATGACGCCGAGCGGATCGGGCGCCTCGTCCCCCGCGTCGCTGCCCTGGTCGGACAGGACGAAGTAGCCGACCTGGCAGCACGCGGCACCGAGGGCGAGCAGCAGGCCCACGGCGTCGAAGCTCAGCCCGGCCCACACCTCGACGACACAGGCGAGCCCGCCGACCGCGAGCACCACGCCGACCGCGGCCGCGCGCGTCACGGGCCGCCGCTGCACGAACCGCACCCAGCCGAGGACCAGCGCGGGCGCCAGATATTCGACCAGGAGCGCGACGCCGACGGGGATGCGGGAGATCGCCGCGAAGTAGCAGGCCTGGACGCCGGCCACGGCGAGCAGGCCGAAGCCGAGGAGCAGCGCGGGCCTGCGCAGGACCAGCGCGCGGTGGCGCCAGGCGACGGGCAGCATCACGAGAGCGGCGCCGGCCACCCGCAGCCACACCACATGGAGCGGGTCGAGGCCGGCCTCGATCAGCGGCTTGGCCGCGACGCCCGATCCGCCGAAGGCGATCGCCGAGCCGAGGGCGAGCCCCAGGCCGACGCCCCTTCCCTGGCTCGCTCGCGAGCCTGTCTGATTCCCCTGAGACGCTTGCACCGGCACATCATGGCAGGACGTGTCATGAGCGTCACCCCCAATAGACCCTGTCTCAATCGGCGGACGGCTCGGCAGACGACTCGGCGGGCATCTCGGCAGAAATCTCCGCGGACGACTCGACGGACATCTCGGCGGACTTCTCCGCCTACGGATCCAGGAACCCGTCCCCCGGCACACCACTGGACGCGGCCGCCTCGATCCGCCGCAACAGCGCCTTCGCGTCGGCGCCGGCCCGCCCCAGGACCTCGACCGCGCGGCAGTCGGGATCAGCGACGAGCGCCGCCATGAGGTCCACGCCGACGGCACGCGGCTCACCGCGCAGGTCCGCCCGCGCGATGGCCGCCTCCATGGCGGTGGCCGCCGACGGCGACAGGACCGTCTCCTTGGCGGAGGTCACCAACGGCACGGCCCCGGAGTCCTCCACCGTGCCCTGCCACTGCAGTCCGTACCCGATGCTGCGCTGCACGAGATAGCCGAGCAGCCGCACCACCTGGCCGCCGTCGCCGATGACCGCCCGCACATCGGGGTCGGCCTCCAGAAGCGAGTGCAGCAGGTGCGCGGTGTCGATCTGCCGGTCCCCGTCACGCACCGCGCGCCGGCGCGCACCGGCCACCACCGACGACAGCGCGACGCTGAGCCGGGATTCGATGTCTGCGCGGGTCGGGCCGGGCTCGGCGCCCTGCGATGTACGGCTTTGCACATCTCCCACCCCATCAGTCCCCGGAAGCGGAGTCATCGGCGGCGGGAAGCATCTTCGCGTCCGACACAGGTTGGGTACGACTGGGTAGGTTCTCCTCCTTACGGATGAGATCTGGTCGTTCTTCCCCGAGGGGCGCGCGCCGCCTTGATGTTCGCCGCAA
>NZ_JBHYIG010000318.1:0-10842 GCF_042740015.1 Streptomyces sp. NPDC059037 | reverse complement strand
CCCGCCCGCGCATCGACGCTTCGCGCTCGGGGCGGTCGCGGCGGGCGCGCACGGTGGGGGGTTTCCGCTGGGGGGTGCGCACACAACCGGTGGGGGTACCCTCTGCCACCACCCACGTTCCACCCCTGCTCCGATCCCTCGACCAGGCCCTTTCCGTAGCGTCGAAGGCGTCGATCCTCACCGGATCGGCTCCGCTCTTCCTCGTCCCCACGGAGGCCGTCATGTCCGGGCTCACCAACGCTCTGGTGATCTGCGCCGTCGTCGTCCTGGTGATCGCGCGTCAGTTCAAGGCGCATCCGGTCACCGCGGACCGGCGCTGGTGGGCGATACCGGCAGTGCTGGTCTTCCTGGCCTTGCGCGAACCCGGTCTGCTGGATCCGCACCACAGCGCGGTGTCCGTCGCCCTGCTCGGCGCGGAACTGCTCATCGGCCTGGCCATGGGCTTCGGCTGGGCGCGCACCACACATGTGTGGACAGCGCCGGACGGCGTCGTGTGGAGCAAGGGGACCAAGGCCACCGCCGTCGTCTGGGGCGTCGGGATCGCGCTGCGGCTCGGCTTGTTCGGCATCGGCGCGATGCTCGGGGTGCGGCAGGGGACTGCCGCGCTGATGCTCGCCCTCGCGGCCACCCTCTTCGTCCGCAGCGGCGTCCTGGCGCAGCGGGCCGGCCTGCTCCGCCCTGCGTACGGTATGGCGGACGCGGTGTACGAGCCGATGCGGAAGGACCCCGTGTGAACTCGGACCGGTGGATGGAGTGGCCGTCCCGGGAAGCGCTTGCCCGGGAAGGGCTGAGCTTTGCCCGGCTGTGGTTCGTCAGGGTCCTGCGGGTGCTGATCCTCGCCGTTCTGCTGTGGGAGGCGTTCCACCAGGACAGAGGCTGGCGTCTGGTCGCCGGGGTCGCGCTGGTCGTGCTCTGCGGCGGGCTCGGCTGGGCCTTCTTCCGTACGTCGTTCGACCACCGGCTCTGGCCGTCGCTGGCCCTGCTCGTGCTGCTGATCGCAGCGGCGTATGCGGCGGCGCTGGGCGACTGGCGGGCCCTTGCGCTCGTCCTGTGGTGCGGGACGGCGGTCGCGGCCCTGGAGCGGTTGCCACTGGCGGCGGGCGTGGCCTGCGTCATCGTCTCGCTGAGCGCCTTCGCTGTGTACAACACGGACAACTGGCTGGTCACCGGCCTGATCGTCGTCGGGCTCGCGCTCGCCGGGTACACGCTGCGGCTCGACGCCGAGGCGCGCGGGAGCACGCAGCGGATGCTCGCCCAGGAGCGGGCTGCCCGTGTCGCGGAGGCCGAGACGGCGGCGCTCGCCGAGCGGGCCCGCATCGCACGGGAGATCCATGACGTCCTTGCGCACAGTCTCTCGGCGCAACTCGTCCACCTCGAGGCGGCACGTCTGCTGATCGAGGGAGAGGCGACGCGCGAGCAGATATTGGACCGCGTGGTGGCGGCACGGTCCATGGCTCGTGAAGGGCTCGCGGAGACCCGGCAGGCGCTCTCGGCGCTGCGGGGCGAGCTGACGCCGGTCGAGGACTTCCTGCGCGAGCTGGTCGCGTCGGACGGCGCTTCGGTGGCCGTCACGGGGGCGCGGCGTGCCCTGCCCGCCGAGGCGTCGCAGGCGGTGCGCAGAGTCGCGCAGGAGGCCGTGACGAATGTGCGCAAGCACGCGCCGGGCGCCAAGGTGACCGTCTTGCTCGATTACGGCGAGGGCGAAGTGACCCTGGACATACGCGATTCGGGCGCGCCGCCGGGTGAACTGGCCACCTCCGGGGCCGGGTACGGTCTGCTCGGGATGCGGGAGCGGGCCGAGTTGCTGGGCGGCTCCCTGATGGCAGGGCCGGGCGAGGAGGGCTTCGTCGTGACGCTGAAGGTGCCCACATGACCGCGGAGAGCGGCGCCAAGGCGCCGGCGCGCGTCGTGGTGGTCGACGATCAGACCGTGGTGCGCGAGGGGATCGTGATGCTGCTCGGGCTGCTGCCCGGTATCGAGGTCGTCGGCTCCGGGGGCGACGGCGAGGAGGCCGTGCGGCTGGTCGCCGAACTGGCCCCGGACGTCGTCCTGATGGATCTGCGCATGCCCCGGGTCGATGGTGCGGAGGCCACCCGCCGCATCCGTGCCGAGTACCCGGGAACGCAGGTGGTCGTGCTGACCACGTACGCCGACGACGAGTCGCTCTTCCCCGCACTGAGGGCGGGCGCGCGCGGCTATCTCACCAAGGACGCGGGCGGGGACGAGATCGTGCGGGCCGTCGAGGACGTGCTCTCGGGGGACGCGGGGCTCTCGCCGCAGATTCAGCGGCGGCTGCTCGAGCGGCTGGCCGAGTCCGAGGAGCCCCCGGCCGCGCCGGAGCCGCCCGACGGCCTCACCACGCGCGAGACCGAGGTGCTCGTCCTGATCGCCGAGGGGATGACGAACCAGGAGATCGCCCGGGAGATGCACGTCTCGACGGCGACGGTGAAGACGCACATCAACAACCTCTTCGCCAAGACGGGCATCAAGGACCGTGCGCAGGCCGTGCGTTACGCCTACCGGCACGGTCTGGCGAAGCCGCCGGGTGCCGCTCTCGCGTGAGCTGGGGCTTCGGCCGGTCGGCGAACGACGCTTCCGGAGCTGATGAGCCTTCACCTGATGGGGTGAAGAGAAGGGAGAGAAGAGTCAGGGATCTTCCCGATCTGTCCATCCTTGGGCACGCGGCCGAACAAGGCTGCGGGCAAGGAGAGTTCGGTGGAGAAGCACGACGGGCGCGACGCCGGGCAGGCACAGACCGGTGATCTCAAAGATCCCTGGTACGACGCGCTTGCCTCAGGCTGGGGCGAGTTGGACGGCACGGGCGCGCCGGCCCCCGTGGTGCCGCCCCGGGCCGCGCCGGACCGGAGCGCGAGCGCGGCCGACATCTATCTGGAGGTCCAGCACAGTGCTGCCTTCCAGGAGGTGCGGGGCCGGTACCGGCGGTTCGTCGTCCCGGCCGTGGCGGTCTTCTTCACCTGGTACGTCGCCTACGTCGTGACGGCCACGACGGCACCCGGCCTCATGGCACGGCCCGTCACCGGATCCGTGAACGTCGCGATGCTCGCGGGCCTCGGACAGTTCCTCACGACCTTCCTGCTGACCTGGGCGTATGCCCGGCACGCCCGGCTGCGCAGGGATCGTCCGGCGCTGGACCTGCGATGGGCCGTGTTCGAGCAGAGGCGGGAGCAGGGCCAGCGAAGAGAACAGGAGCGGGCCCGGGGGAGCGAGCGATGACCGGCGATCATCAGACACTCGCGCTGCTGCTGTTCGGCGTGTTCGTGGCCGTCACGCTCGCGATCACGACGTGGGTGAGCCGCAACCGGCATGGCTCGGCGGAGGAGTTCTATGCCGGCGGGCGGCTCTTCTCGCCCATGGAGAATGGTTTCGCCATCGCGGGCGACTACATGTCGGCCGCCTCCTTCCTCGGCATCTCCGGGCTGATCGCGCTGTTCGGCTACGACGGGCTGCTGTACTCGGTGGGCTTCCTCGTCGCGTGGCTCGTCGTGCTCTTCCTCGTGGCCGAACTGGTGCGCAACTGCGGTCGGTTCACGCTCGCCGACGTCGTCGCCTCCCGGATGAGGGAGCGCCCCGTGCGCATCGCCGCGGGAACTTCCTCGGTGACCGTGTCCGTTCTCTATCTGGTGGCGCAGATGGTGGGGGCGGGCTCACTGGTGGCGCTGCTGCTGGGCGGGACGAGCGGGGCGGCGCAGGCCTGGACGGTGATCGGCGTCGGCGCGCTCATGGTCATCTATGTGTCGTTGGGAGGGATGCGAGCCACCACCTGGATCCAGATCGTCAAGGCGGTCCTGCTGATGTGCGGCGCGATCGCACTGACCGTGCTCGTCCTAGTGAGGTTCCACGGCGACTTCGACCAGTTGCTGCGGACGGCGGCCGATCGCAGCGGGCACGGCAGCCAGTTCCTCGCGCCCGGGCTGAAGTACGGCGGCGACTGGACCGCGCGCCTCGACTTCATCAGCCTCGGCCTCGCGCTCGTCCTCGGCACGGCCGGGCTGCCGCACATCCTCTCCCGCTTCTACACGGTGCCGACCGCGCGGGCCGCGCGCCGCTCGGTCGTCTGGTCCATCGGGCTCATCGGCAGCTTCTACCTGATGACGATCGTGCTCGGCTTCGGTGCCGCCGCGATCGTGGGCTCCGATGCCGTCCGCGGGTCGAACGCCGCGGGGAACACGGCGGTTCCGCTGCTCGCGCTCGATCTGGGAGGCGGTGCGGATTCCACAGGCGGAACGGTTCTCTTCGCGGTTGTCGCCGCCATCGCCTTCGCCACGATCCTCGCCGTGGTCGCCGGGATCACGCTCGCCTCCTCGGCGTCCGTGGCCCACGATCTGTACGCGTCGCTGCGGCGCAAGCACGCCAAGCCGCGCAGCGAGGTGGCGGTGGCGCGGGTCTCCGCGGCCGGGATCGGCGTGGTCGCGATCGGCCTGGGGCTGCTCGCGCGTGACCTCAATGTGGCGTTCCTGGTGGGCCTGGCCTTCGCGGTCGCCGCGTCCGCCAATCTGCCTGTGCTGCTCTACTCGCTGTTCTGGCGGAACTTCACCACACGGGGCGCGGTCTGGTCGGTGTACGGGGGCCTGGTGCCCTCCCTGGTGCTGGTTCTGTTGTCACCCGTTGTCTCCGGGGGCCCGAACTCGCTCTTCCCCGGGGTGGACTTCCAGTACTTCCCCCTGGAGAACCCGGGGCTCGTCTCCATCCCGCTGGGCTTCCTCGCCGGATGGCTGGGCACCGTCACCTCGTCGGAGCCCGCGGACGAGGCCAAGCACGCGGAGACGGAAGTACGGTCGCTCACCGGGGCGGGAGCGGTGTAGCCGTCTTGTGGCGGACCGGTGCGTCTAGGAGTGGCTGGACGTCCACTCGTAGCGGTGCTCCGGGCGGCCCGTGTCGCCGTACTTGAGACTCAGCCGGACGCGGCCCGAGCGCTCCAGGAGCTTCAGATAGCGCTGGGCCGTCTGCCGGCTCAGCCGGGTGCGGTCGGCCAACTCCTGGGCGGAGAGCGGCCCTTCGGCGCCCATCAGCGCCCTGCGGACCAGCTCGGCCGTCGTAGGGGAGTGCCCTTTGGGCAGCTCCGGAGCGGGAGTCGCCGACAGGGCGCCGAAGATCCGGTCGACCTCGGCCTGTTCGGCCTCGCCGCCGCCGTCCAGGGTGCGCCGCAGCGTCGCGTACGCCTCGAGCTTGGCGCGAAGCCCCGCATAGGAGAACGGCTTGACCAGATACTGCAGGGCGCCGTGCCGCATCGCGGCCTGGACCGTGGCGACATCGCGTGCGGCAGTCACCATGATCACGTCGGTCTGGTGGCCGCGCTCGCGCAACGTACGGACGACCGAGAGCCCCGTCTCGTCCGGCAGATAGTGGTCGAGCAGCACCAGGTCGATGGGGAGCTCCTCGACGATCCGCAGCGCCTCGGCGGCGCTGTGGGCCTTCGCGGCCACGCGGAAGCCGGGGACCTTCGCCACGTAGGCGGCGTTGACATCCGCGACGCGGACGTCGTCGTCCACGACGAGCACCTCGATCATCGCGCCTCCTCCGTGGGGGCCAGCTCGGCCTGGGCGAGCGCTTCGGGCAGGACGACGGTGAACTCGGCGCCCCCGTCGGGCGAGGCGCCGGCCCGCACGCTGCCGCCCTGGCGCTCGGCGAGCCTGCGCACCAGAGCGAGTCCGATGCCGCGCTTGCCGTGCGCCGGAGGCTCCTTGGTGGACCACCCCTCAGTGAAGATCGTCTCGCGTCGGTCGGCGGGCACGCCAGGGCCCGTGTCGCGCACCTGGAGGACGACGGCACGTCCCTCGGAGCGGACATCGACCTCCACGCGCGCGTGCGGGGTGCCCGCCGCGGCGTCGAGCGCGTTGTCCACGAGGTTGCCGACGATGGTGACGAGGCCGCCCGGGTCGATCAGCCGGTCGGGCAGTGCGGTGTCGCGCGGGACGGCGAGCACGACGCCGCGCTCGGCGGCGACGGTGGCCTTGCCCACCAGGAGGGCGGCGAGCAGCGGATCGCCGATCTTCTCCGTGATCTGCTCGGCGGTCACCCGGTGCGCGCCGGCCACCTCGCCGACGAACTCCGCCGCCTCCTCGTACATCTCGAGCTCCAGGAGGCCGAGCAGCGTGTGCATGCGGTTGGCGTGCTCGTGGTCCTGGGCGCGCAGCGCGTCGATGAGGCCGCGGGTGGAGTCCAGTTCACGGCCCAGCTGCTCCAGTTCGGTGCGGTCGCGCAGGGTGGCCACGGCGCCGCCGTCGTCCGTGGGCATGCGGTTGGCGACCAGGACGCGCTGTCCGCGGACGGTCAGGAGGTCGGTGCCGCTGACCCGTCCGGCGAGCACATCGGTCGTACGTCCCGGGCCGAGCGCGGTGTCCAGGGGCTGTCCGATGGCCTCGGGACCGAGGCCGAGGAGGCGCTGGGCCTCGTCGTTCAGGAGGCGGATCCGGCCGGCGCGGTCCAGGGCGACCACGCCCTCACGGATGCTGTGCAGCATGGCCTCGCGTTCCGCGAGGAGCGCCGAGATATCGGAGAAGGCCAGGTCACGGGTCTGCCGTTGCACTCGGCGTGAGATCAGGTAGGCGGCGAGCGCCCCCACGGCGAGCGCGCCGCCCGCGTACGCGAAGAGGCCGGGGATCGCGTGGATGAGCCGGGCCCGGACACTGTCGTACTCGATGCCTACGGAGACGGCGCCCACGATGTTCCCGTCGATGTCCCGCAGCGGGACCTTGCCGCGGGCCGAGCGCCCCAGGGTGCCGTTGTCGATCTCCATGACCTCGTCGCCGGCGAGCGCGTCGCTGGGGTCGGTCGAGACGACCCTGCCGATCTCGTCGCGGTCGGTGTGGGACCAGCGCACCCCGTCCTTGTTCATGATCACGACGTACTCGGCGCCGCTTGCGCGCCGGATCCGTTCCGCTTCCGTCTGCACGGGCCCGTCGGCCGTGGGCCTGGAGGAGCTCAGGTCGTCGGCGATCTGCGGCTGGGCCGCCGTCGTCTGCGCGATGGCGAGCGCGCGGCGCATCGCCTGATCGTCCAGCTGATCGCTGAGCGGTGCGAGGAAGAGCCCGGTGGCGAGCACGGCGACCCCGGCGGCGATCGCCAGCTGCATCAGCAGGACCTGCGAGAAGACGCGCCGGGGCAGGCCGAGGCGGAGTCGTCGGGCAGGGGAGGTCGGGCTCATGTGTACGAACGGTACGGCGACGGGTGGGCTACTCCGAAGTCACTGTGGTGGGGATCTCGCCCCCGGCCCCGTGTGGCGCGACCTCGCGCACCGCCACCACGTCCATCCGGGCCGGGGCCGCCGGCGCCGCGCCGCAGCTCTCGGGGCGTGGCGGCAGCGAGGCGCCCTGGGCGACGGTCACTCGCCAGCGACGGCCGTCGGTGTGGGCGACGGTCACCTCCCAGCGCGGGGCCGAGCCGTCCGTCCTGGCCACGCTCAGCGCGCCCACGGCGTCCTCGCCGGTCGAGGTGCGCACCGCGAGCTCGGCGGCCTGTCCGGGGCGGTCCCAGGCGGAACTGCCCCGGCATCCCTCGGTGACGACGCGTCCCGTACGCACCGCTTCGAGGATCTCCTTGACGGAGTGCGTCTCGGACCGGCCGTACGCATACCCGTGCGGCAGGACGAGCAGCGTGGGGGAGAAGCGGTGACCACCCAGATGAGTGACTTCCCAGACGCCCTGTTCACCGGCGGCGGCGAGTTGGGCGGCGAGAGGCCTGCCGAGGAGCGCGCAGCAGCGGTCGCGTTTGCCGTTCGTGCAGACCAGGGCCAGCGGGGCGCCCGTGTGCGGGGTGCCGAACCCGCCGTGGTCGCCCGCGCCGAGTGCGGTGAAGTCGAGGTCGAGCAACCGGCCCGGTTCGTCGGTGACGTGGCCGCGCAGCCAGGCGTTGCCCGGCGTGGTGTGGGCCACGTACACCCGGCGCCGGGTGGGCCCGTGGCAGTCGGCGTGGCGCCCTGGGCGCCGGATGAGGGCGACCCGTACGCCGGTCCCCTCGGCGGCCGCCTCGAGGGCGCGGCCGACCTTCGGGTCCAGATGGCTGGATGTGAGCGCTTTGGCGCCCCAGGGGCCCGGCTGTTCAAGCAGCAGCCAGGTCCGGGCGGTGGCCGCGGTACCCGCGAGAGGCTCGTCCAGATCCCGCGAAGCGGTGGCGCACATACTCACATAGGGGAGCCTAACCCGCGCCGCTCGAGTGGCGATTCAGTCGCCCTGGGGCGTGGGCACCGGCTGGGGCGGCCGCAGTCCGACGTACTGGCCGCTGGGGCGCATGCGCAGTGGCCGTTCCCCGTACTCCTCCAGGGCATGGGCGATCCAGCCGGCCGTGCGCGCCACCGCGAAGATCGTCTCGCCGGCCTCGGCGGGCATCCCGGAGGACGCGGTCAGGACGGCGAGGGCGAGGTCGACATTGGCGTGCAGGTCCGTGTGGCGCGCGGTGGTGGCCACCACGTCACGGGCCGCCGCCAGGGCGGGACCGGCTTTGGGGATCTCCTCCAGGAGGGCGAACAGGGCCACCGCGCGTGGGTCGTCGCCCGGATAGAGGCGGTGGCCGAGCCCCGGTACGCGGCGTCCTGCGCGGAGTTCGTCCGCCACTACAGGGGCCGCGCTGCCGCGGTCGAGCACGTCGAGGAGCATGCGGTGGGCGAGGCCGCTGGCGGCGCCGTGCAGCGGGCCCTCCAGGACGCCGAGGCCGGCCGACACGGCCGCGTACGGGTGGGCGCGCGCGGAGGCGGCGACGCGGACGGCGAGCGTCGACGCGGCGAGGTCGTGGTCGACGAGGAGCGCGAGTGCGGTGTCCAGGGCGCGCAGGGTGGCTTCGTCGGGCTTCCGGCCGGTCAGGCGCGCCCAGAGGCGGCGGGCCAGGAGGCCCTCGTCCTGGTATGTGCGTGGGATCGGTGGGAGCGCGGTCACGAGGGTGGGGATGAGGGTGCGCGCGGTGCCGATGACGGCTTCTTCGGAGAGGTCGAAGCGGAGGGGGTCCGCGGCCGCGGCCGAGATGGCGGCCACCCTCAGGCGGTCGGTCGGGCCGCTGTGCTCGGGCAGCGCGTCGACGGCTCGGCGCGCCGCGAGAGCGGTCTCCTCGGGGGCCGTGAAACGGATCCCGGGGCGCAGGGCGCCGGTCCAGAGCCACTCGGCGACCTCTTCGTAGGAGTACGCCAGGGCGAGCTCCACCGCGTCGACCCCGCGGAAGTAGTAGCGGTCCTTGTCGATGAGCGTGATGCGGGTCCGTACGGAGAGTTCGCTGCTCGCGGAGGCCGTGGCGGGCTCCCTGCGGTTCTTGCGGGCCAGCGACTCGACCTCCTTGGCGTCGAAGGTGCTGCCCCGTGAGCCGGGGCCGCGACGGCTGCTGAGCTGGCCGCGGCTCACGTACGCGTACACCGTCTCCGGCTTCACGCCGAGCAGCTCCGCGGCTTCCCGGGTGTTCAGCCGGCGGCCTTCGCGGGCGGCTTCCTGATCCGTCATGGGCGACACCGTATCCACATCGAGCTGGCATTGATTCAATCAATATTGACAGCTATTGAGTCAAGCATGGACAGTCGAATCAAGTCCAGGGAGGAAGTCGAGGAAGAACATGCCGATCAATGGCTCCACCACCACCCCCACCGGTCCCGTGGAGGTCCCCCGCGGACTCGCGGGCGTCGTCGTGACCGAGACCCGGCTCGGAGACGTCAGGGGATCCGAGGGCTTCTACCACTACCGCCAGTACTCGGCCGTCGAACTCGCGCAGAGCCGCGGCTTCGAGGACGTATGGCACCTGATGTTCCACGGCGAGCTGCCGGACGCGGCGCAGCGGACGGCCTTCGCCGCGCGGACCGCTTCCCTGCGGCACCTGCCCGACGAGGTGCGCGCCGCGCTGCCCGCCATAGCCCGCGCCAGTGCCCTGTCGGGACCGCTCTCCGGACTGCGCACCGCGCTCTCGCTGTTCGGGGCGGCGCGGGGCTTCCGCCCGGTGTACGACATCGACGGCGACCGGCGCCGCGCGGACGCCATGGCCGCGTCCGCCGTGGTGCCGACCCTGCTCACCGCGCTGTACCGCCTTGGCCAGGGCCTCGACCCCGTCGAGCCGCGCGAAGACCTCTCCTACGCCGCCAACTACCTCTACATGCTGACCGGTTCGGAGCCGGAGCCGGACCGCGCGCGGGCGATCGAGCAGTACTTGATCTCAACCATTGACCACGGCTTCAACGCGTCAACCTTCACGGCCCGGGTCATCACATCGACCGGCGCGGATGTGGCGGCCTGCCTGGTGGGAGCCATCGGCGCGCTGTCGGGACCGCTGCACGGCGGGGCGCCGAGCCGGGCCCTCGACACCCTCGATGCGATCGGTACCCCCGACCGCATCGACGGCTGGATCCGCGAGCGGGTCCTGGCGGGGGACCGCATCATGGGCTTCGGGCACCCCGTCTACCGCACCGAGGACCCGCGCTCGCGCATGCTGCGGGGCATCGCGCGGCAATTCGGCGGGCCGATGGTGGAGTTCGCGGTCGAGGTCGAGCGCCAGGTCGAGGCGATCCTCGCCGAGCTGAAGCCGGGACGTGAGCTGCACACGAACGTGGAGTTCTACGCGGGCGTCGTCATGGAGCTGTGCGGCCTGCCGCGCGAGATGTTCACGCCGACGTTCGCGGCGGCGCGGGTGGTGGGCTGGGGGGCCAACATCCTGGAGCAGGCGGAGGACTCGAAGATCATTCGGCCTGCGGCGCGGTATGTGGGGGCTGTTCCGCCGGAGCCGGTGCCGGTAGTGCCGGTGCTGCCGGTGGCCTGACGCACATATGAGGTGCGGCGGGGGGCGGGCGCCGGCGCGCACCCGTGGGGTGTGTGGGGGAGTGGGGGGGCCCCCCGCTCGCCCGGGGGCCGCCTTAGAGAG
>NZ_JBHYIG010000317.1:0-10866 GCF_042740015.1 Streptomyces sp. NPDC059037 | reverse complement strand
GGGGTTGCGCCCGGGGCCGCGCCCCGCCCGGCTGTGTGCGGGGCCCTTCCGGAAATGGGGCGGGTATCAGCCGAGGCGGCGCACCAGCTCGCGGTACTCGTCCCACAGCTCCTTGGGCGTGTGGTCGCCGAAGGTGTTGAGGTGCTCGGGGACCAGGGCGGCCTCCTCGCGCCAGACCTCCTTGTCGACCGTGAGCAGGAACTCCAGGTCGGAGGCGGCCAGTTCGAGGCCATCGGTGTCCAGCGAGTCGACCGTCGGCAGGATGCCGATGGGGGTCTCGACGCCCTCGGCCCTGCCGTCGAGGCGGTCCACGATCCACTTCAGGACGCGGGAGTTCTCACCGAAGCCGGGCCACACGAACTTGCCGTCGGCGTTCTTGCGGAACCAGTTCACGTAGTAGATCTTGGGCAGCTTCGCCTGGTCCTTGTCGGCGCCGACCTTGACCCAGTGGTTCATGTAGTCGCCCATGTTGTAGCCGCAGAACGGCAGCATGGCGAACGGGTCGCGGCGCAGCTCGCCGACCTTGCCCTCGGCGGCGGCGGTCTTCTCGGACGCCACGTTCGCGCCGAGGAAGACACCGTGCTGCCAGTTGAAGGACTCGGTGACGAGGGGAACGGCGCTCGCGCGGCGGCCACCGAACAGAATCGCCGAGATCGGCACGCCCTTGGGGTCCTCCCACTCGGGCGCGATGATCGGGCACTGCGAGGCGGGGGTGGTGAAGCGCGCGTTCGGGTGCGCGGCCGGGACGCCCGACTCGGGGGTCCAGTCGTTGCCCTTCCAGTCGGTGAGGTGAGCCGGGGTCTCCTCGGTCATCCCCTCCCACCAGACGTCGCCGTCATCGGTCAGCGCGACGTTCGTGAAGACCGAGTTGCCCCACAGCGTCTTCATGGCGTTGGCGTTGGTGTGCTCGCCGGTGCCGGGCGCGACGCCGAAGAAGCCGGCCTCGGGGTTGATCGCGTACAGACGGCCGTCCTCGCCGAAGCGCATCCAGGCGATGTCGTCACCGATGGTCTCGACGGTCCAGCCGCGGACGGTCGGCTCCAGCATGGCGAGGTTCGTCTTGCCGCAGGCGGAGGGGAAGGCGGCCGCGACGTACTTGCTCTCGCCCTGCGGGGGCGTGAGCTTGAGGATCAGCATGTGCTCGGCGAGCCAGCCCTCGTCGCGGGCCATGACGGAGGCGATGCGCAGGGCGTAGCACTTCTTGCCGAGCAGGGCGTTGCCGCCGTAGCCCGAGCCGTACGACCAGATCTCGCGGTCCTCGGGGAAGTGCGAGATGTACTTGGTGGAGTTGCAGGGCCACGGCACGTCGGCCTCGCCCTCTTCGAGGGGCGCGCCCAGCGTGTGGACGGCCTTCACGAAGAAGCCGTCGGAACCGAGCTCGTCCAGGACCGGCTGGCCCATGCGGGTCATGGTGCGCATGGAGACGGCGACGTACGCGGAGTCGGTGATCTCGACGCCGATCGCGGACAGCGGCGAGCCGACCGGGCCCATGCAGAAGGGCACGACGTACATGGTGCGGCCGCGCATGGAGCCGCGGAAGACGCCCTTCTCCCCCGCGAAGATCTCCCGCATCTCGGCGGGGGCCTTCCAGTGGTTGGTCGGGCCCGCGTCCTCTTCCTTCTCGGAGCAGATGAAGGTGCGGTCCTCGACGCGCGCGACGTCGGTCGGGTCGGAGGCCGCGTAGTACGAGTTCGGGCGCTTGATCGGGTCGAGCTTCTTGAACGTGCCCTTGGCGACGAGCTCCTCGCACAGGCGCTCGTACTCGGCCTCGGAGCCGTCGCACCAGACCACACGGTCCGGCTGCGTCAGCTCGGCGATCTCGTTCACCCAGGAGACGAGCTCCTGGTGGTTGGTGGGAACGGTGTCCACGGAAAGGGGAGCCGCGATGTCGCGCGCCACGATTGCTCCTATATGAGGGGTTTTAGGTTTGTTGCCCCGTGGGGGCTGCGACCCGGACGCTTCACGTGTTGATCCCTCTGGCGCTCATCCGGTGCCGACCGCACTCATTTGATCATCCGACGCTTCCGCGCATATGTCCAGAGTGCCTCACACGTGAGCGGCGTGAGCATCGCCACTCACAGGGCAGGGCTTCCGTGCGCGGATCCGTCACTTGTACGCTCGGGTATCGCGGTGACCATCGCCACTTGTGGACATCGGGCCGCCCCGGTTGATGTGTAACTTACGGTTGCGTAGGTACGATGCCCGTCATGACCGCACCCGTCCCCGACGCGATCACGAACTCCCCGGCCACAAGCCCCGATTCGTCCGCGCTCGCCGCCCCGTCACTCCCGGCGAAGCCCAAGATGCGCGGCTGGCTGCACGCCGGCATGTTCCCCGCAGTGGTCGTCGCCGGCCTGGTGCTCACCGCCCTCGCGGACTCCACCCGCGGCCGGATCGCCTGCGGCATCTTCGCCCTGACCGCCTGCCTGCTCTTCGGAGTGAGCGCGCTCTACCACCGGGGCAACTGGGGCCCGCGGGCCGACGGCATCCTGCGCAGGCTCGACCACTCCAACATCTTCCTGATCATCGCGGGCACGTACACACCGCTGACGATGCTGCTGCTCCCCGAGGCGAAGGGGCAGTGGCTGCTCTGGGGCATCTGGGGCGCGGCCGTCGCGGGCATCGCCTTCCGGGTGTTCTGGGTCGGTGCCCCGCGCTGGCTCTACACGCCGTGCTACATCGCGATGGGCTGGGCCGCGGTCTTCTTCCTGCCGGACTTCATGCGCACGGGCGGCATCGCCGTGCTCGTCCTGGTGATCGTCGGCGGGCTGCTCTACAGCGCGGGCGGCGTCATCTACGGCATCAAGCGCCCCAACCCCTCGCCCCGCTTCTTCGGCTTCCACGAGGTCTTCCACTCGCTGACGCTGGCCGCGTTCGCGGTGCACTACGTGGGCATCTCGCTGGTGGCGTACCAGCACGGATAGCCCTAAGCCTGCCGCGGACCGGCAGGACCCCCGCCGCTGGAAGGGGGTCCCCCCTGCTCCTTAAGAGCTTGGGGGAGCTTGCCGCCCTGGTCGCGAGCATGCTGGTGCTCGGCTTCGACATGACGATCCTCAATGTCGCGCTGCCCACGATGGCCGGTCAGCTCGGCGCGAGCACCGGTGAGCAGCAGGGGGTACCTCCCACGCTTGAGGCAGTGGGGGAGGATGGCGGATGCGTACGTCGTCGTCTTCGCGGCCCTGATGCTTCCGGCCGGGTTGCTCGGCGACCGCTTCGGCCGCCCCATCGTCGGCGGCTGGCTGCTCGACCACTTCTGGTGGGGCTCGATCTTCCTGATCAACATCCCGATGGTGGCCATCGGGATCACCGCCTGCGCCTTCCTGCTCCCCGAGACCACCGACCCGGCCTCCCCCAAGGGTGGACGTCGTGTCGACCGCGCTCACCGCGGTCGGCCTCGGCGCGCTGATCTACGGGATCATCGAGGCGCCGGTCCGCGGCTGGGGCGACCCGCTGGTCGCCGCGCGGGGCGCCGAGCCCGTCGTGCGCCGCTTCGGGGCGCGGGCGGTGATCAGCGGCGGGCTCGTCGTCCTCGCGTTCGCCGCGATGCTCGGCAGCCGTACGACGGTCGACTCCGGCTACGGCTTCACCGCGCTGTGGCTGTCCATCGCCGGGGCTGGCTTCGGCTTCGCCGTCGTACCGGCCATGGACTCGGCGCTCGGTGCGCTGCCGGTCGAGCGCGCGGGCTCGGGCACCGGGCTCCTGATGACCGTGCGGCAGGTCGGCGGCGCGATCGGCATCGCGCTGCTCGGTTCGCTGCTGTCCGGTGTGTACGTCGACAGGCTCGACACCGGGTCGCTGCCGGCGGGGGGCGGCGGACACCGCGGGCGATTCGGTGGTGGCCGCCCACGCGATCGCCGACCGTCTCGGCCTTCCGGGGCTCGTCGAATCCGCCGACTCCGCGTACGTGACCGGAATGGGGGTCGTCCTGTGGGTCAGCGGCGTCGCCGCCCTGGTGACGGCGCTCCTGGTGGCCGCGCTGCTGCGGACCCCGGAGCCCGCAGCGGCCGCCGACATGGCCCCGCGGGCCGCGGATGCCGGACAATGAACGTCATGACGGCCGTACGCACCACCGCCTCCCGACACGCCGCCCAGCTGGGGCTCAGGGAGCGGAAGAAGCTCAAGACCCGCATCGCGATCCGTGAGGCGACGTACCGGCTGATCCGCGAGCAGGGGTACGAGGCGACGACGGTCGAGCAGATCGCGGACGCGGCGGAGGTCTCCCCCTCCACGGTCTTCCGCTACTTCCCCACCAAGGAGGACATCGTCCTCACCGACGAGTACGACCCGCTCCTGGAGGACGAACTGCGGGCCCGCCCCGCCGACGAGCCGATCGCGGAGTCGCTGCGGCATGTGCTGCGCGAGGCGGTCGGTCTCGGCTTCGCGGAGGAGCCGGAGGTGTCGCGGCTTCGCACCCGCCTGATGATCGAAGTCCCCGCGGTACGTTCCCGGATGCTGGAGAGCATGTCGGTCACCGGCCGCATGCTGTGCCGGGTGATCGCGGAGCGGACCGGGCGCGACGCGGACGATCTTGAGGTGCGGGTCTTCTCCATGGGCCTGATCGGGGCGCTGACGGAGGCGACGGCGTACTGGGCCGAGCACGGCCACCGCGACGACCTGGGTCAACTGGTGGACCGCACGCTGGACATGCTGTCGTACGGCTTCGCCGCGTCGGGCGCCGCGTCGGGCGCCGCCTCGGGCCGCGGAAAATCCCCCGAGGCGGACTGACCCGCCGTGCCATCCTGACCCCATGAACGGTCCGGAGATCCTTATCGACTTCGCCCCTGAACTGGGGATGTTCGTCCCGCACGAGCGAAGGAACGGCCCCAGCAAGGCCGTTACCGACGGCGCGTCCACGCTCGGGCACGTCGTCGAATCGCTCGGCGTCCCGCTGACGGAGGTGGGCGCGCTGATGGTGGACGGTGCGGAGGTACCCGCCTCGCACATCCCCGCTGCGGGCGAGACGGTCTCGGTCCGCGCCGTCCCGCGCCCCCAACCCGTCCCCGGGGCCCCGCTGCGCTTCCTCCTCGACGTCCATCTCGGCACGCTGGCGCGGCGGTTGCGGCTGCTCGGCGTCGACGCGGCGTACGAGAGCACGGACATCGGCGATCCGGCGCTTGCCGCGCGGTCCGCCGCCGAGCGCCGCGTCCTGCTGAGCCGCGACCGGGGCCTGCTGCGCCGCCGCGAGCTGTGGGCGGGGGCGTACGTCTACAGCGACGGTCCGGACGAACAACTCCGGGACGTCCTGGGCCGGTTCGCCCCCGCGCTGCACCCGTGGACGCGGTGCACGGCGTGCAATGGCTCGCTGCGGGCGGCCTCGAAGGAGGAGGTCGCGGATCTCCTGGAGGGCGGCACTCGGGGGACGTACGACGTCTTCGCCCAGTGCGTGGAGTGCGACCGGGTGTACTGGCGGGGCGCCCACCACGACCGCCTGGAGCGGATCGTGGCGGGGGCGCTGGCGGAGTTCGCCCCCGGCGGTCAGGCGGACGCGAACTAGACCGCCGCTTCGCGGCGAATTTTTTCCCGCCCACCCACCCGATCACCCGGCAGTCGCCCGCTCACCCTGCCTGCGGTCTTCACGCCCGGCCGCAGGCATTTCAGCCCGACAGCTTCGCCGCCAGTTGCTCCACGTCAGTGGTCGGCGCGTCGCAGACGAACCGTCGGCAGACGTACGCCGCCGGAAGCCCACCCACCAGGCCACGCCCCGCAAGCAGCGGAAGCTCCGAGCCCTCGGCGGGGCCCGCCGCCACCACCGCCCCCGGCGCGGCCCCCAGCAGCGCGGTGCGGTGCAGCTCGCCCCCCACCGGGCCCACCACCGCCACCTCCCGCGGCCCGTCAAGCACTGCCTCGGCCACCGCGAGGCCATGCCCGATGAACCGCGGGGCCCGCGGCCCGAGCCCCTTCACCACCCCCAGCGCCCGCTCCGCCGCCGCCCGATGCGGCTCCGCCCTGGTCTGCGCCGCGTACGAAAGGAGCGCACCGGCAGCCGCCGTCCACCCGGACGGCACCGCGTTGTCCGTGGGGTCCTGCGGCCGCCGGATCAGCCGCTCCGCGTCCACCGCCGTGTCGTACAGCGTCCCCGAATCCGGGTCGAAGAACTGGCCGAGCACGTGGTCGAGCAGGAAGCCCGCGAACTCCAGCCACACCCCCTCCCCCGTCACCGAGGCCAGCGCCAAGAACCCCTCGGCGACGTCCGCGTAGTCCTCCAGGACCCCCGCGTTGGCGCCCACGCGCCCGTCCTTGGAGGTACGGGAAAGCCGCGCCCGGTCGTCCATGTGCACCCGTACCAGCAGATCCCCGGCCGCCACCGCCGCCGCCACCAGGTCCGGCCGCTCGAAGTACGCGCCCACCTCGGCGAGCGCGGCGATCGCGAGCCCGTTCCAGGCGGCGACCACCTTGTCGTCACGGCCCGGCGCGGGCCGCTCGCCGCGCGCCGCGAGCAGCCGCTCCCGGATCGACGCGAGCCGCTCCGATTCGGCAAGTACCCCGTCGTCCTGCGGGAGTTGAAGGACGGACGCCCCCTCCTCGAAGGTCCCTTCCTCCGTCACCCCGAAATGCACCGCGGCGAGCTCCGCGTCCGCATCGCCGAGCACCTCGCGCAGCTGCTCCGGCGTCCATACGTAGTACGCGCCCTCGACATGCTTGCCCGTCACCGGGTCCTCGCTGTCCGCGTCCAGCGCCGACGCGAACCCGCCCTCGTTCGTGCGCAGTTCGCGCACCATGAAGTCGGCCGTCTCCAGGGCGACCCGCCGGGCGAGACCGGACCCCGTGGTCCGCCACAGGTGGGCGTACACACGGCACAGCAAGGCGTTGTCGTACAGCATCTTCTCGAAGTGGGGGACCACCCAGTCGCGGTCCACCGAGTAGCGGGCGAAACCGCCGCCCAGCTGGTCGTAGATGCCGCCGCGCGCCATCCGCTCGCAGGTGTCGGCGGCCATCTGCAGGGCGCCCTCCCCGCCCGTGCGGGCGTAGTGCCGCAGCAGGAACTCGACGACCATGGACGGCGGGAACTTCGGCGCGCCGCCGAAGCCGCCCCGCGTCGCGTCGTAGTCCCGCGTCAGACCGAGCAGCGCCTGGTTGAGCTCCTCCTCGCCGGGCAGCTCGTCGGCGCCGAACGCCAGCTGACGCTCCGAGAGGTCCCGCACGATCTTCCCCGCGACCTCGGCGACCTCGTCGCGCCGGTCCGCCCACGCCCGCCGGACGCCGTCGGCGACCTGCTGGAAGGACGGCATGCCGTGCCGCGGCTCGGGCGGGAAGTACGTACCGAAGTAGAACGGCTCGGCATCCGGCGTCAGGAAGACCGTCATGGGCCAGCCGCCCTGGCCCGTCGCGGCCTGGACCGCCTCCATGTAGACGGCGTCGATGTCGGGCCGCTCCTCGCGGTCGACCTTGATGTTCACGAAGTGCTCGTTCAGGAACGCGGCCGTGCCGGCGTCCTCGAAGGACTCGTGGGCCATGACGTGGCACCAGTGGCAGCTGCTGTAGCCGACGCTGAGCAGCACCGGAACGCCGCGCTCGCGCGCCTGCTCGAAGGCCGCGTCCGACCACGGCCACCAGTCGACCGGGTTGTCGGCGTGCTGGAGGAGGTAGGGGGACGTCTCATGGGCCAGTCGGTTCGGCATGGCTCCATCCTCGCTCACGCGGGCCCCCGATCCGGGGACTGGCCCACGTGATCCCTCCTGTGATCCCCTACGTGATCCGCCGACTCCCTCGCGCCGGGCCCCCGTACGCAGGACACTTGTGACTCCAGGCGACTGTTGCTCTCGGAGGGGGACCCATATGCGGGACAGCCATCGGGCCGAAGCCGAGCGGCTGTTGGTACGGGCGGTGGAGGAAGAGGTGCGGCGCTCCGGCGGCCGTACCGACGGGGCCGTGCTGCTTTCGCGGGCGCGCGGCGCGCTCGACGCCATGGAGCAGACCGCGGCCGAGGAGTACGAGACGTACACACAGGCCGTCGACGAGGCGGCGGCCGGACAGCTCTCCTTCGGGCAGCGGTACGCCAAGGAGGGGGCCGGAACTCCCTTGCTGGTGGCGGTGGTTGCCGCCGTGGGGGCCTGTGTGGCCGACCTCGCGCTCGGCACCGGAGCCTCCACCGCGCTGGGCGCGGGCGCCGCCGTCGCCGTGGTCGGCGCCGCGACGACCGTCGTGAAGGTGACCGCCGCCCATGTGCCCGCGGCCAGCCGCCGCGCCGGGGCGATCAGCCAGCCGGGCGGGGCCGAGCAGCTGCGGCTGCAGTGGCTGACGGCCCTGGAGGTGCGGGGCATCCGGCCCTTCCTCGACCAGCAGCGGGTGCTCCAGGCCTCGTCCGGCAAGCAGAAGGCGGCGCCCCGGCTGCGGGGCACCGACAAGAGCGCGGCGGCCCGGCAGCGTACCGCTCTTGAGCAGTCGTTCGGTCAACTGCCCGAGCTGGAAGGGCCGTTGGCGGGTCGGCGGGCCGAGCTCGCGCGGGTCGCGCAGTGGGTGCACGCGGCGCGGGCGAGCACCCAGACGCGGCCGACCGTGGTCGTGCTGCACGGTGCGCCCGGCTCCGGGCGCTCCTCGCTCGCGGTGCGTGCCGCGCACGATCTGCGGGACCAGTTCCGCGGCGCCTGTGTCGTGGACCTGCGGGGCGAAAGCTCACAGCCGCTGTCCACGCGTGACGCGCTGCTGCACCTGCTGAATCGATTGGGCGCCCCGCGCGAGCAGTTGCTGTTCAGGGAGCGTTCGTCGCAGGAGCAGCAGGTCAGGCGGCTGAGCGAGCTCTACCACCAGTACTTGACCGGGCTCGCCGTCACCGTCGTACTGGATGACGCGAGCGACGTCGAGCAGGTGTGCACGCTGGTGCCCGAGCGGTCCGACAGCCTGGTCCTCGTCACCGCCCGCAAGCCTCTCGAACTCCCCGCCGATCTGCCCGCCTGGGTGCATCAGCTGCCGGTGGAGCCGCTCGACCCGGCGGGCGCGGACGAGCTGCTTCGCGAGGCCGCCGAGGACTCTTCAGATCCGTACGACGCTGAATCCGGGGACGCCATAAGGGACTTGTGCGGCGGCCTGCCGCTCGCCCTGCGCGTCGCCGGGTCCTCGATCGGATCGCGTACGCCGCGTCAGCTCGCCGCCGACCTCGCCGCGTACGGCCCCGTGGAGCCTGTCGAGCGCGTCCTGTGGCTGCGCTACACCGACCAGTCCGAGTCCGCCCGCCGCCTCCTGCGCAGGCTCGCGCTGGCCGGTCGGGCCTCCCTGGGGGCGGCCGCCGCGGCCGCCCTGCTCGGCTGGGATCAAAAGGGGCCCGACGGGCCTTCGAACAGGGGTGGTGGCGGGCCACGGGCGGGCGAGCAGGAGGCGGCCCGTCAGCTGACCGCGCTCTCCCGCGCCGGACTCGTCGACCACGTCCGCGGCAGCCGCTACCGCCTGCACGATCTCGTCCGCGCCTTCGCGCTCGCCCGGCTGATCGACGAAGAGGAGCCCGGCGAGCGCACGGCCGCGCAGGAACGTCTCATCGTCAGCTACAGCGAACTCGCCGGTTCGGTGATCCGCCTGGTCGACGGCAAGATGTCGACGCGGGCCGGCCAGTTCGACGGGCACGGCTTCGCCTCCCTCGACGCCGCCCTGCGCTGGCTGGACGACGAGTCGAGCTTCATCACCGCCGCCCTGCGGCACGCGGAGGGCGTGAACCAGGAGGCGGTGCTCAACCTCCTGGGCGCGCTGTGCGACTACTGCCTGCTGCGCGGCGACCTCTACCGCCTGGGCGAGATCAGCGAGCTCACCCAGGCCGTCGACCAGGGTCTTCTCGTACGGAGCGTGCGCTGGCGCACGGGCATCGCGTCCCGGCAGCTGGGCGAGCTCGACCAGGCGCGCACGACCCTGACGTCGGTCGTGGACCTGTACATGGAGGCCCACCAGGACGCGGGCGCCGCCCTCGCCCTCTGCTCCCTCGGCATCACGCTGCACCACCAGGGCCAGCTGGCGGACGCGGCGGCGCGGCTGCGCGAGGCGCTTGAGCTGCAGGGCGCGGACGAACTCGCGGGCGACCGGGCCTGGACGATGCACGCGCTCGCGGCGGTCGAGCGTGACCGCGCCAATCTCAACCAGGCCCTCGGCCTCCTGGAGTCCTCGCTCGCCCTGCACCGCGCGAACGACTCCCTGCACGGCGAGGCGTGGGCGCACTTCCAGCTGGGCCAGCTGTGCCTGCGCATGGGCGACGTGCCGCGCGCCGAGGAGCAGCTGCGGGGCGCCCTCGATCTGTACGGGCGCACGCGCGACGGCCGCGGCGAGGCCTGGGCGCTGACGCAGCTCGCGCGGGCCCGTCTGGTCGACGGCGACGCGTCGGCCGCGGTCGACGGCCTGCGGCAGGCGGTCTCCCGGCACCGCGACAACGAGGACGCGCGCGGCGAGGCGTGGAGCGCGTACTACCTGGGGCAGGCTCTGGAGGAGGCGGGCAGCCTGGACCAGGCGGTGCGGGAGCTGGAGCGCTCCCGGACGATGTTCTCCCGGATGCGGGACGTGTACGGCCTGGCGTGCGCGCGGCACCACTCGGCGCGCGTGACCCGCGACCAGCGGGCCGCCCAGACGGGCTCGCTGCGCAACTCCGGTTTCGCCCGCCAGCTCCTGGTGGACGCCCGCGCCGACTTCCAGCGGATCGGCGTCGCGCACGGCGAGGCCTGGACGTGCCTGGAGCTCGCGGTCGTCGACGCGGGCAACGCGCGGGGGCAGCAGGCGCTCGCGCTGTGCGACGAGGCGGCGGCCCTGTTCACCTCGTACGGCGACCGCAGGGGCGAGGACTGGGCCCGCTTCCTGCGCTGCACCCTGCTGCCGTACGCGTCACCCGGCGGCTGGGAGATCGGCACGGCGGTCGCCCAGGAGGAACTCAGCCAGCTGTCGCGCCCGCGACAAACA
>NZ_JBHYIG010000316.1:0-10943 GCF_042740015.1 Streptomyces sp. NPDC059037 | reverse complement strand
GGCTGAAACGGGTGGGCGGGCAACCGCGGGTAATCGGGTGGGTGGGCGGGAAAAATTCGCCGCGAAGCGGCGGTACGGCGGCGCGGCCGACGACGGACTGCGGGGCAATCCGGGCGGGTGGGCGGGAAAGTTCGCCGCGGAGCGGCGGTATGACGGCGCGGTCGACAACGCCGCGTCGGCAGGCTGGAAGCGCTGCCGGGCAATCGGGTGGGTGGGCGGGAAAAGCTCTACGCCGAGAGCGGGAACTCCTGGCCCAGTTCGCGGAAGACCGCCGTATTCAAAGCGAAAGCGCGCTTGCATTCGTCGACAATCCGCTGCCGCTCCAACTCATCAGGCACGACCTCCCCGAGCGCGTCAAGCAGTTCCCGGTAACCCCGCTTGAAAGCCGCCGGGTTGGAGATGTCCTCGAAGACGTAGAAGCGGACGCCATCACCCTTGCGGGCGAAGCCCCACGTCTGTTCCGCCTTGCCGCGGATGATCTGGCCGCCGGAGAGATCGCCGAGATAGCGGGTGTAGTGGTGGGCCACGTAACCGCCGGGCCAGGTGCGCGCGCATTCGGCCACCCGCGCCGCGTACGCCGCCGTGGCGGGCAGCGGCGTGAGGCCCTCGCGCCAGTCCGCGCCCCGCAGATGCGCGAGGTCCCGCTCCAGTTCGGTCACGCGCAGCAGCTCGGGCTGTATGAACGGGCCCGCGACCGGGTCGTCCCGCAGGGCCTGCGCGGCGTCCTCCAGGGCGCGGTACACGAACCACAGCTGCTCGGTGTAGCGCGCGTACGCGTCGACGCCCAGTTTGCCGCCGAGCAGGTCGCTCATGAACGTCGAGGTCTCCGCCTCCGTGTGCTGCTCGTGCGAGGCGGTGCGGATCACCGTGGAGAAGGGCGTGGACGGCGTATCCATGAGGGACCTCCGAAGCCGAGGAATGACGGGAACCAGTGCGACCGCTACCGATGATTCAGGTTAGGCTTACCTAAGTCAACTGGTTCCCGACGTCCTGTCGGTAAAAACGCTACCCGCTCAGAGCCCGGGGATGCGTGTTCAGGGAAGCGTAAGGATCTCCGTCCCGCTGTCCGTCACCACGAGCGTGTGCTCGAACTGCGCGGTCCGCTTGCGGTCCTTCGTCACGACGGTCCAGCCGTCGTCCCACATGTCGTAGTCGTGCGTGCCCAGCGTCAGCATCGGCTCGATGGTGAACGTCATCCCGGGCTGGATCACGGTCGTGGCGTGCGGGCTGTCGTAGTGCGGGACGATCAGGCCGGAGTGGAAGGACGTGTTGATGCCGTGGCCGGTGAAGTCACGGACGACGCCGTAGCCGAAGCGCTTGGCGTACGACTCGATGACACGGCCGATGATGTTGATCTGGCGGCCGGGCTTGACCGCCTTGATGGCGCGGTTGAGGGACTCGCGGGTCCGCTCCACGAGCAGCGTGGACTCCTCGTCGACGTCGCCGACCAGGTACGTGGCGTTGTTGTCGCCGTGCACGCCGCCGATGTACGCCGTCACGTCGAGGTTGATGATGTCGCCGTCCTTGAGGACGGTGGAGTCCGGGATGCCGTGACAGATGACCTCGTTGACCGAGGTGCACAGCGACTTCTGGAAGCCGCGGTAGCCGAGCGTGGAGGGGTAGGCGCCGTGGTCGCACATGTACTCGTGCGCGACGCGGTCCAGCTCGTCGGTGGTGACACCGGGGGCGATGTGCTTGGCGGCCTCGGCCATCGCGCGCGCGGCGATACGGCCCGCGGTGCGCATCAGCTCGATGGTCTCGGGGGTCTGCACCTCGGGCCCCGTGTACGGGGTGGGCGAGGGTTTCCCCACGTACTCCGGGCGCCTGATGTTTCCCGGAACGGGGCGGATGGGGGAGAGCTCCCCTGGGACGAGCAGTGACTGGCCAGACATGCCAGCGAGTCTAACCAGGCGGTGTGGGGCAGCATGGCGGGAGAGAGAGGAGCAGGCAATGGCTCTGTTCAAGAGGCGGACCGTCGGCAAACCGGGTGAGTGGTACTACTGCCTGGAGCATCAGCGGGTCGAGGAGGGTCCCGACTGTCCGGGCAAGGACCGCTTCGGTCCTTACGACTCCCGGGAGGAGGCGCAGCGGGCGATGCAGACCGCCGCCGAGCGGAACCTGGAGTGGGAGACGGACCCCAAGTGGCATGACACCCCCTCCCGGGAGGGCGAGGACTAGTCCCTGCCGGGGGTGGTTTCCCGCTCGCCCCCATTACCCCGAGGCTGAAACGGGTGGGCGGGCGGGAAACGCCGCGAAGCGGCGGAAGACGGTGCGCCCATCGCGGGGCGCTGGGAAACCCCGTCCAGCAAAGCCCTACGGCGCAGGCGCCCACCGCGGGGCGCCGGGAAGCCCCCGTCCAGCAAAGCCCTACGGCGTGGCAGACAGCTTCCGGCGGCGCACCGCGTCCGCGTCCGTGCTCGCGTCGTACGACATCAGCTTCGGCAGCGCCGCGGTCAGCGCCCCCACCGCCGCCACGCAGGCAAGACCGCCCGACCAGACGGCGGTCCGCGTACCCGTCCAGCCGGCGGCGGCCCCCGCGCGGACCTGGCCCAGCTGGGGGCCCACGCTGTAGGAGAGGACCTCGATGCCGGCGAGCCTGCCCCGCAGCTCGTCCGGGATCGTCTGGTTCCAGATGGTGGAGCGGCCGAGCCCGCTCAGCATGTCGCCCGCACCCGCAAAGGCCAGGCACGCAAGCACCAGCCACACATTCGAGAACCAACCGGCGGCCGTGATCGCGAGCCCCCATCCCGCCGCCCCGAACACGACGAGCAGCCCGTGCCGCCGCACCCGTGACGTCCACCCGCTGGTCAGGCTGAGCAGCAGCGAGCCGATCGCCCCGGCCGCATACATCAGGCCGAGGGACCACTCCGCGTCAAGATCCTCCGCGAGGAACGGGAAGATCGTGTTCGGGAAGGCGAAGAACATCGCCGCCATGTCGATCGCGTACGTCCCGAGCAGCACCGGCCGCGACCACGCGTACCGCGCACCCTCCGCCAGGCCCCGCAGCGACGGCTTCTCCGCGTCGTGCGCGGCGGGCGCAGGCGCGATGCGGGTGCACAGGGCCACGGAGACGGCGAAGCCGACGACCGTCACCGCGTACGCGGAGGCGTGCCCGGCGAACGCCACGACCAGGCCCGCAAGCGAAGGGCCCGCGATCGCGCCGACGTTCCAGCGCAGCGAGTTCAGCGCGGCCGCCGCCGTGAGCTGGTCGTGCGGCACGATGCGCGCCATCAGCGAGTCCAGTGCCGGGCGCTGGAGGCCCGCGAGCGCCGAGACGCCCGCCGCCACGACGTACAGGGGCCACAGCATCGGCTCCGGCAGCAGCGCGTTCACCAGCAGGATCGCGGCGAGCAGGCCGAGGCCCGCCTCGGTCAGAAGGATCACCTTGCGGCGGTCCACGGCGTCGGCCAGCGCACCCCCGTACAGACCGAAGACGATCAGCGGCACCAGCTCGACCGCCCCCATCGCACCGACCGCGAGCGGCGAGTCCGTCAGATCCTTGATCTGCAACGGCAGGGCGACCAGCGCCATGAAACTGCCGAAGTTGGTGACGATGCCCTGGACCCACAGGAGTCGGAAGTCACGGGTGGAACGCCAGGGGGAGAGGTCGGGCAGTATCGAGGAGAGGGACACGGAAAGCCATGCTCAGCGCCTGGCCCGCGTCCCGGCAACCGAATTACCACCGCGCCGGCGGCGGCGCCGTCAGCTGGTCGGCGAGGCGGGAGAGGCGGTCGCGCAGCCGGCGCCTGCCCCGCGCCGCCGGCAGCGAGTTCTCGCCGGACGCCGCGCTCACCAGGTGCTGGACCGTGTCGAGGTCGAGGTCGGGGGAGTCCGGGACGGTCAGCGCCTCGTGCGCCATGGAGTGCAGCTCGCGGTCCCCGGAGTCGAGGGCGAGGACCGTCGCCCCTGCCGCCCGCGCGTCGTGCACGCGCTCCAGGAGCCCCGCCCCGGGCGCGTCCGGCGCCACCACGAGCAGCGTCTCGCCGCGCCGTGCCGCCTCGATCCGCCCGAGCCCGGTGGACAGGTGGGCGGGGTCGCCCGCCCGCACCCGGTGCCGTACGAGCGTGGGCGTCAGTTCGGGCGTCCCGGACCACGCCGCCTCGTCCACGAGATGGGCGGCCAGATGCCAGGGCTCGTACTCCTCCGTGCCCACCAGAAGCAGCCCGCCGCCGTGCGGCACCACGGAGGACCGCAGCGTCTTCGCGAAGCGGCGGGTGGCGCTCGGCCACTCGGTTCCGGCGAGCACTTCGCGCAGCAGCGCGACCCTTACTGCGTCCATGAGGCCGCATCCTGCCCCAACGGGCCACTCGTCAGGCAGAGTTCACCGGGAATTCGCCCGGGGTGGGGAGTGACCCGGGATGGCTGATGAGACAACTGTTCCCTTCCGGGCGGGACGCGAGGGGTACGCGAGCTTCCGGATCCCCGCCGTCGTCCGCACGAACTCCGGCACCCTGCTTGCCTTCTGCGAAGGGAGGGTCGGCTCGCAGGAGGACTTCGGCAACATCGACGTCGTCATGAAGCGCTCCACCGACGGCGGCCGCACCTGGGGCCCGCTCCAGGTCGTCGCCAAGAACGGCGCCGACCTCGCGGGCAACCCCGCCCCCGTCGTCCTGGCCACCGGACGCGTCCTGCTCGTCCACGTCCGCAACGCCGCCGCGGCGACCGAGGACGCCATCCGCCGCGGCAAGGTCTCCGCGGCGAACGGACGCAGGATCTGGGTGCAGCACAGCGACGACGACGGTCTGACCTGGTCGGCGGCCCGGGAGATCACCGGGCAGGTGAAGAAGGCGAGTTGGCGGTGGTACGCGACCACCCCCGGGCACGCCGTACAGGCCAGTACGGGCCGCGTCGTCGTCCCCGCCAACCACTCCCTGCCGCCCGCCGGTACGGACAACGGCACGGAAGGGAAGTACAACGGCGGCCACTGCCTGCTCAGCGACGACCTCGGCCAGAACTGGCGGATCGGCTACATCGACGACAACACCGACGGCTATGTGAACGTGAACGAGACCACCGCGGCCGAACTCCCCGACGGGCGGCTCTACTTCAACACCCGCAACGACTCACCGTCCCCCGGCACCCGCGCCGACGCCCACTCCCGCGACGGCGGCCAGAGCCTCGTCAAGCCCTTCCGGCCGCAGGCCGGGCTCGTCGGCCCCGTCGTCGAATGCAGCGTCCTTCAGCTGCGTACGCCCGACGTGCTGCTGTTCTCCGGACCCGCCGACCCCGGCTTCCGCGCCCTGATGACGGTGCGCCGCAGCCGCGACGGCGGCACCACGTGGCAGGACGCCCACACCGTGGACGGGCTGCCCGCCGCGTACTCCGATCTCGTGCGCGTCGACGACGCGACCGTCGGACTCCTCTACGAGACGGGCGACTTCAGCGCGTACGAGACGATCACTTTCCGGCGGATACCGGTGGAGGCACTGGCCTGACGGAGGCCGCACATCGGCGGTGAGTAAGGTCGGCCGTATGACCTCTAACGACAGTGTGCAGAAGGCTCCCGCCAAGGATCCCTGGGAGCTGCCCGACGTCTCCGGGCTCGTCGTCGGCGTGCTCGGCGGCACCGGCGACCAGGGCCGCGGCCTCGCCTACCGCCTGGCCCGCGCCGGCCAGAAGGTGATCATCGGCTCCCGCGCGGCCGAGCGCGCGCAGACCGCGGCCGACGAGCTCGGCCTGGGCGTCGAGGGCGCCGAGAACGCGGAGTGCGCGCGTCGCAGCGACATCGTGATCGTCGCCGTGCCGTGGGAGGGGCATGGGAAGACCCTGGAGTCCCTGCGCGAGGAGCTGGCGGGCAAGCTCGTCGTCGACTGTGTGAACCCGCTGGGCTTCGACAAGAAGGGCGCGTACGCCCTGAAGCCCGAGGAGGGCAGCGCCGCCGAGCAGGCCGCCGCCCTGCTGCCGGACTCCAGGGTCACGGCCGCATTCCACCACCTGTCGGCGGTCCTGCTCCAGGACGCGGACGTCGAGGAGATCGACACCGATGTGATGGTGCTCGGCGAGGCTCGCGCCGACACGGACATCGTCCAGGCGCTCGCCGCCCGCATCCCCGGCATGCGGGGCGTCTTCGCGGGCCGGCTGCGGGGCGCGCACCAGGTGGAGTCCCTGGTCGCCAACCTGATCTCCGTGAACCGGCGCTACAAGGCGCACGCGGGGCTGCGGGTCACCGACGTCTAGGACGCCGACGGGCATGGGGGACACTGGAGGGCGTACGTCACGACGCACCCCGACACCCGATCAGGAGCCGACCCCCATGCCCCGCCTCGCTCTCTACGCCCTCACGGTCTGCGTCCTCGCCGTCGTCGCGGCCGTGGTCTCCTTCGTCCAGGGCCACTGGCTCGGCATCGTCTGGGTGCTGATCGCCGGGCTCTCGTCGAACATGGCGTGGTACTACCTGCGGCGCGCGAAGATCGAGCGGGACGCCGCCGCCACGGGCTGACGGCTACGGGCCGACGACCTCCGGGATGTCCGGCGCCCCGTCCCAGAAGCGGTACAGCTCAAGGCCCCAGTACGTGTCCCACTCGCTGACGCCGAGCCCGCGCAGGATCGCGTCGATCGCGTCGAAGAAGGCCACGTTGACCTCGGGGATCCACAGGATGCCGAAGACCGCGATCAGGCCGAACGGCGCGAACGGCTCCACCTGGCGGCGGATCTTGTGCGACAGCCACGGCTCGATGACGCCGTAGCCGTCCAGGCCCGGGATGGGCAGCGAGTTCAGGATCGCGGCCGTCACCTGGAGCAGGGCGAGGAAGCCCAGCGCGTACCGGAAGGTGTCCGGGACGCCGGAGAGCGCGTCGAGCCAGAAGGGCGCCGTGCAGACCACGGCGAAGAGCACGTTCGTCAGCGGCCCCGCGGCAGAGATCAGACTGTGCTTCCACTTCCCCCTGATCCGGCCCCGCTCGATGAAGACCGCCCCGCCGGGCAGGCCGATGCCTCCCATGATCACGAAGAGCACCGGAAGCACGATGCTCAGCAGGGCGTGCGTGTACTTCAGCGGGTTGAGGGTCAGATACCCCTTCGCCCCGATGGAGATGTCGCCGCTGTGCAGGGCGGTGCGGGCGTGCGCGTACTCGTGCAGACAGAGCGAGACGATCCAGGCGGCCGTCACGAAGAGAAAGACCGCGAGCCCCGGGTTGTCGGCGAATCCGGTCCAGGCGGCCCAGCCGGAGACCGCGGTGACGGCGGCGATCCCGAGAAAGACGGGACTGATCCGCGAGTCACTGCGTCGGGCGGGAGCGGTGGTCATGGGGCGGGGCTCCTGGGATGGCGGTCGGGCCGGTTGTCGTACGGGACCGTACCCCGGCACACGCCGAAAACGACTCGCGTGGGGTGGGGAGTTCCGGGGAGGGTGGGGGGCTGAAATCTTTCAGCCCGTCGAGGGGGTCCCCCCTGCTCTTTAAGAGCTTGGGGGAGTTTGAGGACGAACTCGGCGAAGCCGGTGATCAGCCACCTTCGCGGCCGGCGAAGCCGGAACTTCGGGAAGGGGCGGGATTGGGGAAGGAACCGCCGGAGGCCCCGCCCACGGCCCGGCACCCGTCCCCGCCACCGCCGCCCAAGACACCAGAGACAATGGACCCCGTGCGCTACCGAATCCTCGGCACCACCCAGGCATTCCACCCCGACGGGACCCAGGCCCCCATCGGCGGGCCAAGGCTGCGCGCCCTCCTCACGGTCCTCGCCCTGCGAGCCCCCCGCACGGTCCCCGTGTCCGCCCTCGTGGACGAGGTGTGGGACGGCGACCCGCCCGCCGACGCCCCCGCCGCGCTGCAGGCGCTGATCGGCCGCCTCCGCAGAGCCATCGGCGCCGCCGCGATCACCTCGGCCGACGGCGGCTACCGCCTCGCCGCGGCCCCGGACGACATCGACCTGTACCGCTTCGAGCGCCTCGCCGACGAAGGCACCCGCGCCCTGGAGGACGGCGACGCCGAGAAGGCGGCGACGGCCCTGGACGACGCGCTGGCGCTCTGGCAGGGCGGCAAGCCCCTGGCCGACCTGCCCGACGGCACCGCCCAGGCGTCCCGCTGGGAGGCCCGCCGCCTCGACGCCCGCCGCGCCCGGCTGACGGCGGCGCTCGCGCTCGGCCGGGCCGAGCAGGCGCTGCCCGAGCTGACCGCCCTGTGCGAGAGCCACCCCCTGGACGAGCCGCTGCAGGCCCTGCGGCTGCGGGCGCTGCGCGACGCGGGCCGCCCGGCGCAGGCCCTCGCCGCCTACGACGGCGTACGCCGCCTCATCGCGGACCGCATCGGCGCCGACCCGGGACCCGAACTCCGCGCCCTGCACGAGGAGTTGCTGCACCACACGGCGCCGGGAAGCGAACCGCCGCGGACCCAGCCACCCGCGAGCCGCCCGCACACCCCCGGCAACCTCCGCGCCAGGCTCACCTCCTTCGTCGGCAGGGAGGCCGACATCGAGGCCATCCGCGGCGACCTGCGGCGGGCCCGCCTCGTCACGCTGCTGGGGCCCGGCGGCGCGGGCAAGACCCGGCTCTCGCAGGAGGCCGCCGAGTCCGTCGCCGACACGGAGCCGGACGGCGTATGGCTGGCCGAGCTCGCCCCGGTGGAGGACCCGGACGCGGTGCCCGAGGCCGTCCTGACCGCGCTCGGCGCCCGCGAGACGGTGCTGCGCGGCGCCGGCGCCGAGGAGATGCGGGCGGTGTCCGACCGGCACGGCGACGACCCCGTCGTACGCCTCACCGAGCACTGCGCGCCCCGCCGGATGCTCCTGGTCCTCGACAACTGCGAGCACGTCATCGACGCCGCGGCCCGCCTCGCGGAACAGCTGCTCGCGCACTGCCCCGGCCTCACGGTCCTCGCCACAAGCCGTGAACCCCTGGGCGTACCGGGGGAGTTGCTGCGCCCCGTGGAACCGCTCCCGGAGCCGACGGCGCTGCGGCTGCTCGCGGACCGCGGCGCGGCGGCACGGCCGGGCTTCCGTATCGAGGACGACCGGTCGGCGGCGGCCGAGATCTGCCGGCGGCTCGACGGCCTGCCGCTGGCCATCGAACTGGCGGCGGCCCGGCTGCGGATGCTCACCCCGCGGCAGATCGCCGACCGCCTCGACGACCGCTTCCGCCTCCTGACCAATGGCGCCCGCACGGTCCTGCCCCGCCAGCAGACCCTGCGCGCGGTCGTCGACTGGTCCTGGGACCTGCTCGACGAACCCGAGCGGACCGTCCTGCGCCGTCTCTCCGTCTTCGCGGGCGGCTGCGACCTGGCGGCGGCGGAGGCGGTGTGCGGGACGAACGCCGGTGTCCCGGGGAGCCACCCCGCCGACGTGCTCGGCTCCCTCGTCGACAAGTCCCTCGTCGTCGCCGCCCCCGCGCCGCTGGGCGGCATGCGCTACCGGCTCCTGGAGACCGTCGGCGAGTACGCGGCGGAGCGCCTCGACGAGGCCGGTGACCGGGCGGCCGCCGAGCGGGCGCATCTGGTGCACTTCCGGGAGTTCGCCCGCGTCACCGAACCGCTGCTGCGCGGCAGCGGCCAGCGGGCGGCCGTCGACAGGCTCGAGTACGAGTACGAGAATCTGCGCACCGCCCTGCGGCACGCCGTCGCCGCGCGGGACGAGCAGGAGGCGCTCTGCCTGGTCCTTTCGCTGTCCTGGTTCTGGCAGATCCGCGATCTGCGCATCGAGACCCGCAACTGGTCCCGCGATGTCATCGCGCTGGGGCCCGACCCCTTCGCCCGCCCGGTCGCACCCGTGGAGCCGCTCTACGAACGGTGCACGGACGCCCCGCTCCCCATGCGCCCCGAGGTGCTCGCGGAGGCGCGGCGCGGGGTGCATCTCATCCAGCTCTCCTGCATGGACATGAACATGGAGGCCTGGCAGACGCCCGAGGCCACCGAGAAGCTCGCGGGCATCAGGGAGGCGTACCGTCCCGGGCTGCCGCAGACCTGCTGGTCGCCGGGGAGCCTGTGGTTCTTCGCGGTGCTCTTCGGCGGCGACATAGGCCGACTGCACACCATCATCGACGCGACCATCGCCACCTGCCGGGAACGCGGCTACGAGTGGGAGCTCGCATCGGCGCTCCAGCAGCGCGCCAACATCCGCGCCAACCGCACGGACCTGGCCGGCGACGCGGGCCGTGACGCCGACGAGTCGCTGGAGATCTTCACCCGGCTCGGTGATGTGTGGGGCACGGCCGAGGCGCTCTCCTCGCGCGGCGAGGCGCACGAGCGGCGGGGCGCCTTCGACCGCGCCGCCGAGGACTTCAGTGCCGCCATCGAGTACGCGCAGCAGCTCGGCGCGCCCGCCCAGGTGACCGTGCTCACGGCGCGCCTCGGCGCGGTCCTCGTCGAGGCGGGCGAACCGGAACGGGGCGAGCGGCTGCTCTGGGGCGTCCTGGACCAGAAGGTCCAGGGCGGCCACTCCAGCGAGTCCATGCCCACCGCCCGCTTCTTCCTCGTCGACGTGCTCGGGCGCGCCGGGCGTACCGGCGAGGCCCGTGAGCAACTGCGGCTGCTGCGCGAGGAGTTCAAGGTCGCCGACTTCGCGGTCTTCGACAGCTTCATGCTCGGCGCCGAGGCCTGGCTCGACACTCAGGACGGCCGTTATGCCGATGCCTTCCGCAAGGCGCGCGTGGCCGTGGAGAAGTCCATCGATCCGCTGACCAAGATGATCGCCCCGCATGTGACGGCCCATCAACTCACCATCGCCGCCCACGCCCTGACCGGTCTCGGCGGCGGCCGGCGCGCCCACGACGCCGCCCGGCTGATCGGCGCCGCCGACCGTGACCTGCCGCCCGGCCACTTCCCGGCCGGCGTGGAGCGCGACATCAAGGCGGCCGCCGTCGCGGCGGTGCGCGCCGCGCTCGGGGACGCCGCGTACGAGGCCGCGTACGCGGAGGGGGGGGGGGGGGGGGGCCCCGGGCGCGGCCGCGCCCCCGCCGCCGACCAACACATGACCGCGCTCGGGGCCCGCGAGGAGCTGGTGAGGATGTTGTGTGG
>NZ_JBHYIG010000315.1:0-10983 GCF_042740015.1 Streptomyces sp. NPDC059037 | reverse complement strand
GTGCCGCGGGTCCGGTCGCTCCCCCCGTGCGACAGGACCCGCTTCCTCCCCGGCCGGGACCCCCGCCCGGCCGGGTCAGACCGCGGGCGCCAGATCGCCGAGGAACACCATCCCCACCGGCTGCCCGTCCTCCACGACCGGCAGCCTGCGCACGGCGATCTCGCGCATCAGGCGCACCGCCGCCGACACCGCGTCGTCCGGCGTGACCACCACCGGATTCGGCGTGCACACGGCGTGCGCGCTGACCGTGAGCGGATCGGCGCCGTCGGCGACGGCACGCAGCGCGATGTCGCGGTCGGTGAGCACACCGAGCACCTGGCCGTCCATGGCCACCAGGACATGCCCGATGTCCTGAGCGCGCATCACCTGCGCGGCTTCCACCAGCGAGGCGTCGGGGTGAACCGCCGCGACGCCCGGTGTCATGACGTCCCTGACGAAATCAGCCATGGCGAGCAGCCCTTCCCTGCGCGGATGCGTCGTTCCGCCCGCAGTACCCGCATCCGGCCGGTCCATTCGGGTTTGCCCGGCAGAAGTGGGGAGACCCGGCCGACGACACCCCCCACGGGCATGCAGGGAAAGAAGGAGTCATGGCGGTTCTCGCTGTGTTCATACCCGTGTTGATGCTGGGCATCGTCCTGGCCCTTGGCCGTTACGAGGAGTGGATGCTGCCGTCCGTCGAGAACGTCGGGACCGTCGGGACCGTCGGGAACGCCGCCGACACCGCCGACATCGCCGAGGCGGACGCCGTACGCCGTGCACTGTGACGCGGCCGGGGGCGGCGCCCACTCCCGCGGGGGGCGCCGCCCCTGACCGCCGGTGTGTTTGTCCCGCGTGGCGTGGGGCAGGCGAGAACCAACAGTGCTTCGGACCGGAGGCACGTCCGTGGGAGCGGCTCGCGCGCCCCGGGTGTGCCCCGACGCGGCTGCGCGCATCCCACGGTGACTCTTCAACCCAAGGCACCGACAAGGGAGTTGCGACGCATCATGCGATCCGACACACCGCTCGCGAAGGGCCACCCGCACGACGACGCCCCCGACACCGCGACCGCCTTCCGCAGGCTCACCGAACTGCCGCACGGCCCCGAACGCGACGCCCTGCGCGAGGAGTTGGTCAGCGCCTGGCTGCCCATGGCCGAGCGGCTCGCGGGACGGTTCCGCAACCGCGGCGAATCCCTCGACGACCTGCGCCAGGTCGCGGCCCTCGGCCTGGTCAAGGCCGTCGACCGGTACGACCCGGAGCGCGGCAGCGCCTTCGAGAGCTACGCCGTGCCGACCGTCACCGGTGAGATCAAGCGCCACTTCCGCGACCACATGTGGACCCTCCATGTGCCGCGCCGCGTACAGGACTTGCGCAACCGCGTGCGGTTCGCCCGGCAGGACCTGACGCAGACCGTCCCCGGACGCGCGCCGACCCTCGCCGAGATCGCCGAGCGGGCCCAGCTGTCCGAGGAGGACGCGGCCGCCGGACTCGAAGCGCTCGACAGCTTCACCGCGCTCTCCCTGGACGCCGAACTCCCGGGCAGCGAGGACGGATACGCGCTGCGGGACGTGCTCGGCGGACCCGACCCCGCCCTCGATGTCGTCGTCGACCGGGAGGCCGTCAAACCGCGCATCGCGGCGCTGCCGGAGCGCGAACGCGACATCCTCTACATGCGCTTCTTCGGCGACATGACGCAGAGCCGCATCGCGGAACGGCTCGGCATCTCCCAGATGCACGTCTCACGCCTGATCAGCCGCTGCTGCGACCGGCTTCGCGACCAGGTCATGCAGGACGCCGCCTGACCCGCGGGGTCTCAGCCGGGGCGCCGCAGGGCGAGCGCGATGTGACGTGACATCACATCGACGGCCTGCGCCTCGGCCATCGAGAAGGCGCGCCGCGCCCCGCTTCTGAAAAGCGTCAGGACGCCCTCCACCGGGCCGTCCGTGCGCGCGCTCAGCGGCACGCACAGCAGGGACGTCACCTGGGCGCGTACGAGGACGGGGGCGCCGGACGCGTCCCTGCCGAAGGCGTCCGGGTCCTCCGGGCGGACCTGCAGCACGGGCGCCCCGCCGCGCGCCGCCTCGACCACCAGGGGGCACGCGGCGGGCGCCTGCGCGAAGACGTCGTCGACCGGGGCGCCGTTCGGTCCGAGCACGGTCGTACGCCGCTGGTGCGCTGCCCCTTCGTCGGCGATCACCCAGTCGGCGAACCGCCCGTGCAGCACCCCGGCCGCCCGCTCCAGGACAGCCGCCCGGTCCCCGGCCGGGGCGGTCAGGAGCGTGGCCGTCATGGCGTCCGCGAGGTCGAGGAGCGCCGCGTGCCGGGTCGCCTCGCGCAGGTCGGGCACGGCGCCCTGCGGGCCCGCGTCCTGCGGGCGCCCGCCGCTCATCGGATGCGTCTGCGGCTGCAGCACCACAAGGACCGCCGTACGCGGCTCGGTCCCCGGCCGCAGCGCGGTGAGCGTCGCGCGGACCGGGGCGTGCGGCATCCGCTGGAGGTGGACGGTGAGGCTGCGGTCGCCCTCGCCGCGTGCGACCGCCGCCGTCTGCGAACGGAACGCGACGCGGTCGGCGTGCAGCAGGAAACCGGTGAGCGGCCTGCCGGTCGCGTAGCCCGCGCGTACGCCCGTGAAACCGGTCGCCGCGAAGTTGAGCCGCCGGACCACCGACTCCCGGTCGACCAGCGCGACGGGCAGCGGCAGCCGCTGGAAGATCGCCCTAAGCAGCCGCTGCTCGTCGCGGTCGGGGGAACGGCCGCCGCCGAGCTGCCCGTCGGCCGCGAGCCGTTCGTAGGCGGGGCGCAACCGCTCGGCCACATGGTCGAGTTCGAAGATCGCCGCGTCGAGCACCGTGCCGAGATCGCCCGCCGGGACGGAGCGGGCCGACTTCAACTCGGCGACGCGGCGTACGAAGTCCGCGAGCTCCTCGCCGAACTCCTCCGTCTGGGACATGCGTCGAACGTAGTGGCTGCGGCGGTTTTCCGGAGGGGCGTGCGGGCAGGCGAAAGGGGAGTCGGAGGAGGAATCCGCCATGTCCCTGCTGCCCGAACCGGAACTGGACGGGCCGGAATCCGCGCTGCCCGGGCGCAGGCTCTCGGAACTCGCCGAGCAGGCCGTGCGCTGTACGGCAGCCTGTTGCGGGGCGGGTGCGACGGTCGCCGACAGCGGTGGCGAGCAGCCCGGCGCGGTGACCCATCCCGACCTCGCAGGACTCGTCTCCGTCCAGTTGCGCTCCGGCGTGGGGCCCATACCGGCCGCGCGGGAACGCGGGGCTCCGGTGGACTCCGGTGACCTCTTGCGGGACGAGCGGTGGCCCGAGTATCGCGCCATGGCACTGGACTCCGGCGTACGCGCGAGTGTGACGCTGCCGTTCCAGCGCTCGGGGCTCACGGTGACCCTCACCCTGTTCAGCTTCCGCCCCGGCACGCTGGACGGCGCGCGGCACGGGCCCGTGCGGGCGCTGGGTGATCTGGCGACGGCGGGGCTTGTCCGCGACCGGCGGTACCGTGCGGCGCTGAGCGAGGTCGATCAGCTGGGGGAGGCGTTGCGGACGCGGCCGGTGGTGGATCAGGCCTGCGGCATCGTGATGCATGTGCTCGGCTGCGGGGCGGAGGAGGCCTTCGATGTCCTCCGCAGGGTCTCGCAGGGCTCGAATCGGCGGGTGGCGGAGGTGGCGGCGGGGCTTGTGCGGACGCGGGGGCGGGGGGTTGAGCGGGAGCTGGAGGGTCTGGCTGCGGGTTGAGTCTTCGTCTTTCGGCTGGGCCCCGGACGTTGCTCAAGCCCGCCGCTTTGCCTGGCAGCGCCTTCGCGGTCGTCGGCTGCGCGTGCGAATCAGGCCGCCGCTTCGCGGCGGATTCTTTCCCGCCCACCCGCCCGATTGCCCGGCAGCGGCCTCGGTCTGTCCACGCGTCGTTGTCGGCTGTGCCGCCGTACCGCCGCTTTGCGGCGAAAGGTTTCCCGCCCGCCCGCCCGATTGCCCGGCAGTTGCCCGCCCACCCGTCGGTAGCTTCTTCTTTCAGCCCGTCCGGCGTTTGAGGACGAACTCGCCGGAGGCGGTGATCTGCGGTCACCTCGCGGCCGGCGCAGCCGGAAAGGATTCGGGTAGGGGCGGGGTTGGGGAAAGGGAAAACTCACCCAGGCGGAGCCCACCGCCGGGCGAGGGGCGGCCCCGCGCGCTCTGATGGACGTATGCGGACGGAAGCCGAGGGACGTGGCCCGGTTCGGTACGGGCCGCCGCTGCCGGAGGCGGGGCTCCCCGTTCTGCCCGAACTCACCGCCGTGCTCACCGCAGCCGCAGACGACGCCCACGCCGAACCCCCCGGCGGCGGCCCCGCCCTCCGCGAAGCGGCAAGCGGCTACTGGGCCCGACGCGGCCTCGCCGCCGAGCGGGGCCACGTCGTCGCCGCCCCCGGCGCCCCGCCCCTCCTCCTCGCCCTGACCGCCGCACTCGGCCCCGGCGAGGTCCTGCTGCCCCGCCCCTGCTCCGCCTGGTGGGCCCCGCAGGCGCGGCTGCTCGGCCGCGCGGTCTACCACGTGCCGACGCCCGCCGAGTGCGGCGGCGTCCCCGACCCGTACGCCCTCCTGGAGACCGTCCGCCGTATCCGCGACGAAGGCGGCACCCCACGCCTCCTGGTCCTTTCCGTCGCCGACGACCCGACCGCCACCGTGCCGCCCCCGGAAGTGCTGCACGAGGCCGTGGAAGCGGCCGTGGACGAGGGCCTGCACATCGTCAGCGACGAGACCTGGCGCGACACCCTGCACCGCCCGCACGAGACCGTCCTCATCGGCCCCGCCGAGATGGCCCCCGACCGGGTGACCGTCCTGACCGACCTCTCGGGAGCGTTTCTGCCGCCGGCCCTGCCCGCCGCGGTCGCCCGGTTCCCCGCCACCGCGCGCGGCGCCGCGCTGCGTGCCCGCACCCTCGACGTCCTCACCGCGCTCGGCGCGTTCCTCGCGGCACCGGCCGCCGCGGCGGCGACGTACGCGATGGGCGAACCGGACGAAGTCTCCGAACGCCTCGCCCGCGCCAACCGCCTGCACGCGCGCGTCGCCGGCGCCGTACTGCACAGAGTGGTCGTCACGGGTGCGCTCGCCAGGCCTCCGCGGGCGGGGCGCCACCTCTACGTGGACCTCGGCCCGCTGCGTTCCGCCCTGACCGCCCGCGGCGTCGGCGACTCGCAGGACCTAGAGGACTTCCTCGGCGAACGGCTCGGCATGCCCGCACCCGGCGGCCACCGTTTCGGCGACGACCTCGGCGCGCTGCGGGTACGCCTGTCCACCGGTCCGCTGCTCGGTTCAACCCGGCAGGAGCGCATGGCGTCCCTCACCACACCGGACGCGCTGGAATTGCCGCATGTGGAACGGGCGTTGAGCATGTTCGGGTCGGCCTTCGACGATCTCCGCGCGGCAACACGGCGAATGGAGCCTCCTCGGTGACGCAACAGACGCAGCAGGCAGAGCAGACGCAGCAGGCAGAGCAGTCAGACCAGGCAGAGCAGACGCAGCGGGCAGGGCAGGCAGAGCACGGCGCAGTACGGGTCACACAGAAGACGTGGCCCGCGGACGGGGGCCACGCCCTCCCCCTCCCCGCCCCCGGCCCCCTCGCCCCGCCGCGCACCCCCGGCGGGGCGCGTCTGTGGCCGAAGTCGTTCGCGGACCGGCTGACCGCGCCGCTGCCGGGGCTGCGGGCCCTGGCCCGGTTCGCCCGTGAGGGCTCGCTGCGGCCCACCCCCGAAGGCCTCGCCGACATCCAGCGGCTGCCCTTCGAACCGGGGCCGCTGCCCCGCGTCGACACCCGTACCGTCGCCGTCACCTGGGTGGGGCACGCCAGTTGGGTCATCCGGATCGGCGGGCTCACCGTCCTCACGGACCCCGTCTGGTCCCGCAAGATCCTGGGCACGCCCGCCCGTGTCACGCCCGCGGGCGTGGCCTGGAGCGCGCTGCCGCGCGTCGACGCGGTCGTCATCAGCCACAACCACTACGACCACCTGGACGCCCCGACCCTCGCCCGGCTGCCCAGGGACACCCCGGTGTTCGTGCCCGCCGGGCTCGGCCGCTGGTTCACCCGCCGCCGCTTCAGCCAGGTCACCGAGCTCGACTGGTGGGAGGCCGCCGAACTGGCCGGGGTGCGCTTCGACTTCGTACCCGCGCACCACTGGTCCAAGCGGAGCCTCGTCGACACCTGTCGCACCCTCTGGGGCGGCTGGGTGCTCACCGACGCCGAAGGGCAGCGGATCTACTTCGCGGGCGACACCGGGTACGGGCACTGGTTCGAGCGGATCGGCGCGCGGTATCCCGGCATCGACCTCGCGCTCCTTCCGATCGGCGCGTACCACCCGCGGTGGTGGCTCAAGGACGTCCACTGCGATCCGGAGGAGGCGGTGCTGGCCGCGGCCGAGGTCGGCGCGCGGCGGCTTGCGCCGATGCACTGGGGGACGTTTCTGCTGTCCGGTGAGCCGGTGCTTGAGCCGCTGACGCGGGTGCGTGACGCCTGGGAGGCGGCCGGGATGGATCGAGCGGATCTGTGGGATCTGGCGGTGGGGGCGTCCCGTGTGCTTGATCGGGACGACCCCCGGTCTTAGTTGAGGGTTCGTCTGCTGGTGCGTCGTGGCTGGTCGCGCAGTTCCCCGCGCCCCTTACGGGGCCGGGGTGTGTCGGGGCATGTCGCGCCCACGCGGCGGAGCCGCAGTTGTCACAGCCCCGCGCCCCTTACGGGGCGCTCAAGCCGTCGAACGGTGCCGCATCCTCCTCCACAGCCCCGGCGCCACGCTGATCAGCACCGTCAGACCCACCGCCACCGCCACGCCCTGCCACGGCTCCTCGAAGAGCGAGCCGCCGAGAATGCCGATCAGCTGGTACGTCAGGGCCCAGGCCAGGCAGGCGGGCACGTCGCCGCGGGCGAACTCGCGCAGCGGCATCTTCGCCATCAGGCACGCCAGCATCACCGGGATCCGTCCCGCCGGGACGAGCCGGGACAGGACGAGGACCAGCACGCCGTGGGTCGCGAGCTTGGCCTGCGCCTGTTCTAGGCGGTCCTCGGGCGCGCGGTCGCGGATCGCCGCGAGCCAGCGCGAACCGTTCTTCGACCGCATGCCCCGCTGACCGAGCCAGTACAGGGCGAGGTCCCCGAGGAACGCGGCGAGCGCCGAGACCCCGAACACCATGAGCAGCGCGAACGGCGCCGTCTGGTGGAAGGCCACCACGGCGGCCGAGCTGACCAGGGCTCCCGTGGGCACCACCGGCACCAGCGCGCCGAGCACGATGAGCAGGAACAGGGACGGATAGCCCACCGCCTGCTGCGTCGACTCCGGCGGCACCTGGGCCGCCTGCGCGAGGATCACTGGGGCTCCCCCTTGGTGACCTCGGGCCGCACGCTCTCGCCGTGGCCGAGCCGGTGCACCGCCACCTCGGGTGCGAGCCGCGCCGCATGGCGCACGAACTCCTCGCCCGGCGCGTGGAATTCATGCGGGCGCACCGCGTCCATGCCGATCGGCCAGTACGTTCCGTAGTGCACCGGCACCGCGCTGCGCGGGGCGATCCTGGACAGCGCCACGGCGGCGCGCGCCGCGTCCAGATGGCCGTGGCCCAGATGCGGTCCCCAGCCGCCGACGGGCAGCAGCGCCACGTCGACGTCCCCCACCTCGCCGGCCATCGCGTCGAACAGGCCGGTGTCGCCGGCGAAGTACGTCCGCGACTCACCGCCCACCACGAACCCGAGCGCGGGCGCACGGTGCGGTCCGACGGGCAGCCGCCGCCCGTCGTGCAGCGCGGACACCACGCGGACGACGAGATCGCCGACCCGCACCTCGTCGCCGGGCACGACCTCGACGAGACGCAGGTGGGAGAGCCTGCGGGAGAGTCCGGGCACCGCACCGGGGGCGCCGCGCGGCAGCAGTACGCGGGTGCCGGGCGCGATGCTCGCGAGCGAGGGCAGATGCAGATGGTCGGCGTGCAGATGGGAGACGAGCACCGCGTCGGCGACGGCCGCTTCGGGGGGCGGCAGCGCGCCCCTGCGGCGGCGCAGATGGGCGAGGCGGCGGGCGAACAGCGGGTCCGTCAGCACCCGCAGGCCCGAGTCCTCGATCGTGCAGGTGGCGTGACCCCACCAGGTGATCTCCACCGGCACTCCGGTTCCTCCTCCGCGCGACTGTTTACGAGCCTACGGCCAGGAGTAGGGTCTTCGGCTGACGACAACTGACGACAGAGGTGAGGGGGACGCGATGGGAGACACGGCAGACGTGGGCGGGATGCGGGTCACGTCGATCGCGAGCCTGACGCCTCTGGAGGAGCTGGATGTCGACCCCTTCCTGGTGGACTCCCGCAGCCAGCACGCGATGTGCGCGCGGTGGGCAGCGGCCCGCGGGTACGTCGTCACCCGCGAACTCGTCGTCCGGGGCCTGCCCGCCGACCACGCCGTCCTGTGGGCCGACATCGACGCGGGCCTCGTGGACCTCTTCGTCGTGCCAAGCCGCCGCGTCCTGGACCTCGCGCTGCGTTCCGCCGACGAGTTCACCGCGGAGTGCGGGCGGCGCGGGGTGCGGATCGAGACCGCGGGCCTCGCGGAGCCGGCGTACGACGCGGTGATGAAGGCGTGTGTCCACCGGCGGTTGTCCATGCCCACCGCGGGGTACGACGGCCGTTGACCTCGCTGGTTCGGCCTGCGGTCGGCGCCGTATGACACGCTGGTGTCCGGTTCTGTCATGAAACGTGAGGCGGCGCGGCGTGGGGCGAGGGCGATGGCGGGCGGTCGGGAGTGCGGTGTGGCGGTCCGTCGCCGTATGGATCGTCAGTACGCTCACCATGCTCGCCCTGGCCGGGATCCTGCCCGACTTCCAGCTGCAGTCCGCGGACGGTGACAGCGCCACCCGCATCGCCGTCACCGCGGCCCTCGGCGCCGGTGCCTTCGGTCTGCTCTCCGCGCTGGTGTGGCCCCTCCTCGTGCGGGCGCTGCTCCTCGTCCCCGCCCTGGTGCTGGGTCTGCTCGCCTTCTTCCTCAACGGTTCACTGCTGCTCCTCGCCCTGCGGCTGATCCCGGACGGCCGCGGTGAGGCCGACCCCGAGACCGCCGTGGTCGTCGCCGCCGTGATGTCCGCCGTCGCCTCCGCCACCGGAGGTGCGCTCGCCGTCCGTGACGACGACGCCTACCGCAGGCGCCTCTACCGGCTCGCCGACCGCCGTCGCCACCGCGTCGTCGAGGGCCTCGCCGGGCCCATGTCGCCCGGCACCGTCTTCCTCCAGCTCGACGGCGTCGGCCACGACGTCCTGCGTGACGCCGTGGAGAAGGGGCTCATGCCGACCGTCGCCGGCTGGCTCGGGCGGGACGGCGGGCGGGCGAGCCACCGGCTCACCCCCTGGCGCACCGACTGGTCGAGCCAGACAGGCGCAAGCCAGCTCGGCATCCTGCACGGCTCCAACGAAGACGTCCCCGCCTTCCGCTGGTACGAGAAGGACACGGGCGAGGTGATGGTCTCCAACCGCCCCGCCTCTGCCGCGGAACTGCAGCGCCGCGCCATCGAGCGCACCGGCGACGGCGGCCTGCTCACCGTGGACGGCGCGAGCCGCGGCAATCTCTTCAGCGGCGGAGCCGAGCAGCTCGCGCTCGTGCTCTCCATCGCCGCCAGGCGCGGCAAGGAGAACCGCTCACGCTCCGGGTACTTCGCCTATTTCTCGGACCCCGCCAACGCGGTCCGCACCGCGCTCTCCTTCATCGCCGAGGTCTTCCGCGAGATCGGCCAGTCGACCGCCGCCGTGCTCAAGATGCGCCGCCCGCGCGTGAGCCGGGGCGGGCTCTACCCCTTCATCCGGGCCTTCGCGACCGTCGTCGAGCGTGACGTCGTGGTCGCCGCCGTCATAGGGGACATGCTCGCCGGGCGCAGCTCGGTCTACGCCGACCTCGTCGCGTACGACGAAGTGGCCCATCACTCCGGGCCCGTCAGCGGCGACGCGGAGAAGGTCCTGCAGCGCCTCGACCGGTCCATCGCGCTGATCGCCAAGGTCGCCGAACACGCCCCGCGCGCCTACCGCATCGTGCTCCTGTCCGACCACGGCCAGAGCCCCGGCGAGACCTTCCACGCCCGCTACGGCCTCACCCTCGGCGCCCTGGTCAGGGCGGGCTGCGGGCTTCCCGTGCCGCGCAGGGCGCAGCGCACCCACAGCGGCGCCGAGGCCCGCGCGGCGGTGCGCGCCGCGCTGCGCCGCCCCGTCGAGGAGGGCGCCGGCGAGCACCTGCCAGCCCGCCGCGCCGAGCCCATCGTGCTCGCCTCCGGCAACCTCGGCCTGGTCTCCTTCCCCGACGTCCCGCACCGCATGACCCGCGAGGAGATCGACCTGCGCCACCCGGCGCTCCTGCCGACCCTCGCCAACCACCCGGGCGTCGGCTTCGTCCTCGTACGCAGTCAGGAGCGCGGCCCGGTCGTCCTGGGCGCGCGCGGCAGCGAGGTGTACCTCGACGAGGAGCCGGGCGACCTCGGGCCGCTCGCCGACTTCGGGCCCGGTGCCGCCGACGCCGTGCGCCGCACCGACGGCTTCCCGCACACCGCCGACATCATGGTCAACTCCTGGTACGACCCCCAGGAGGGCGAAGTGCTCGCGTTCGAGGAGCAGATCGGCTCGCACGGCGGGCTCGGCGGCACCCAGGGCCACCCCTTCCTGCTCTCGCCGCTCAGCCTGTCCGCGCCCCTGGAGGACGGCCGTGAACTCGTCGGGGCGGAGCAGGTCCACGACGTACTGCGACGCTGGCTCGGAGAGTCCCTGGGACCGGAGATTCCGCTGGTGGGAGGGGGTGCGGGGGTCCCGGACGATTCCTCGCGCGGGGGCCCCGGCGGCACAGCTTTTGCGGTCACCGATGGTTCCGTGCAGGACAAAACACACTGATTTTGAGCGCATCGCGTCGTGCCCGACCATGGGCTCGCGCCCCGCCCGGCCCCCGGCCCCCCCCCCCCGCTGGGGCCCCCCCCCACCCCCCCCCCCCCACGCGACCCCCCCCGCGCCCCGCCCCCCCCCCCCAA
>NZ_JBHYIG010000314.1:0-11038 GCF_042740015.1 Streptomyces sp. NPDC059037 | reverse complement strand
GGATCAAGCATGTGCCGGAGCAGCTCTTCGACGTGACGGCGTTCCCGATCATGATGGTCCTTATGTACACGTACCTCTTCGGAGGGGCGCTCGCGGGTTCCACCGATGAGTACATCCAGTTCCTGCTGCCCGGGATCCTGGTGATGTCCGTCGTCATGATCACGATGTACACGGGCGTCTCGGTCAACACCGACATCGGCAAGGGTGTCTTCGACCGCTTCCGGACCCTGCCGATCTGGCGGCCGTCCCCGATGGTCGGCTATCTGCTCGGCGACATGCTCCGCTACTTCTGCGCCTCGGCCGTCATCCTCGTGGTCGGCCTGATCCTGGGCTACCGGCCCGACGGCGGGATCGTCGGCGTCCTCGCGGGCGTGCTGCTGCTCATCGTCTTCAGCTTCGCCTTCTCCTGGGTGTGGACGATGTTCGGGCTTCTGCTGCGCACGGAGAAGACGGTGATGGGCGTCTCGATGATGGTGATCTTCCCGCTGACCTTTCTGAGCAACGTGTTCGTCGAGCCGCGCACCATGCCGGGCTGGCTGCAGGCGTTCGTGAACAACAGCCCGATCTCCCACCTGTGCAGCGCGGTACGCGGCGTGATGGCCGGTAATTGGCCAACGGCCGAAATTGGCTGGGTGCTCGGCTGGGCCGCAGTGTTCGTCCTCGTCTTCGGTCCGATCACGATGCGCATCTACGCACGCAAGTAACCGCTGTTCGTCCGACTCCTCGGCCATCCCGATGTGACGCCGATGCCATGCCGACGTGATCCCGAGACCGGCCCGGACCCCGGGCCGGAATGCGGCCATTCACCTGCAACGTTCAACTGAATCGGGACCGCGTCGTCCGTCACTCCGAGTAAAGTACTCGTCAATAATCCTCTTGCTGCGCGGGAGCGGGATTTGCTAGCGTCCCAGTCGTTGGCGCACTGAATATCGGCGGAGACACGGGGGGTACGATGTGCGACCAGGATGTCGGCTGTGCTTGGCCTCGATTGGCCGGATGGATGCCGCACGGCGGGCCTTTTGCCGACTCGTCAGACATAGTGAAGGTGGCCTGTAGGAAAGTTCCCATCGGGTGGCTGCTGCCCGCAGATTCACCCCGTACCAAAGGCGTTGATCAGGAATACGTCGCGGCCCTCAGCGAGTTAGGCGAAGAGCTGCCGCCGATCGTTGTGCATGAGTCCAGCGGGCGGGTCATAGACGGGATGCACCGCCTTGCCGCCGCCCGGCTGCGCGGCGAAGAAATGATTCACGCCCATCTTGTCGAAGCACCCGAGCACAAACTGTTCGAAGTTTCGGTCAGATTGAATTCCGCCCATGGGAAACCCCTCTCCTACCGGGAGAAGGTCGCGGCGGGGACCCGAATTCTCATGGAGAACCAGAAGCTGTCGGACCGGTACGTCGCGTCCCTCACGGGTCTGTCGCCCCGCACCATCGCCCGCCTGCGCCGTTCGAGTGGCGAAGTTGCGCACTTGAACGCCCGGATCGGCCTGGACGGCAAGGTCCGCAGGGTCGGGGTCGCGCCGGGCCGGCAGCGGGCCAGCGAGCTGCTCGCCGAGCGGCCGGGTGCGCCGCTGCGGGAGATAGCCCGTGAGGCGGGGATATCACTCGGCACCGCTCATGACGTCAAGAAACGCGTCCTCCTCGGCGAGGATCCGGTCCCGCGGCGTTCCGAGAAAGCCCCCGAGCCCGTGGCGAAAAGCACGAATCTGCTTGCCAAGACCGAATCCCCGACGCCCATCGCGGGCGTTGCGCAACCCTTGCAGAAACTGCGGAGAGATCCCGCGCTCCGGCTGTCCGAATCCGGCCGCCTCCTGCTGCGGCATCTCGCCATCCATGACGTCGACTCCCAGGTTCTCGCCGACGTCGCCGCGAATCTTCCGCCGCACACCACCGACCGGGTCGCACAATTGGCGCGTGAATGCGCGGAGAAGTGGGCGCGGTTCGCCGAACGAGTGGAACGGGAATCCTCGGTCGGGCGTCGAACGCCCGCTTGACAAAATTATTCTCAGCGGTTCGAATTCCTGAACGCGGGGAGGGCCTACGGGCCCTCCCCGCTTTCTTTATTCCCTTATTTTCGGTTCTTTTCCGGAGCTTCATATTCCGCTCCGCCCCGGGCGGTATTCGAGTGTCTGCGGCATGTGAATGGCGTGCTCTTTGAGCCATCGAACATCGCCTTGTCTCAGCCCCTGCGTGAGAAGATCGCTGTGCTCGGCAATCGGGGCGCTCGTGCTGAGCGAACCCGCCCGACGTCCGCTACGTTTCGGCCTGGCGTTCTTATTTCTCTGCTTTGATTCCTGTTCTGATCCCTGTCCATGTAAATGGCAGATATTCCGAATGCCGGCGTGCAGGCATTCACATTCCATCGACGCCCGGCTCTGTGCCGGGCAATGCACAGGAGGTGACCCGCAGTGACCGAGACATGCCCCCACGCGCCTGCCTACCCCTTCGGCCCGGTATCGCGCCTAGATCTGCACCCTCGCTATCTGGAGCTGGCCCGCACGGAACCGGTGACCCGGGTTCATATGCCCTACGGCGGTGAGGCCTGGCTGCTGACCGGCTACGAGGAGATCAAGCAGTTCCTCGCCGACCCCCGGTTCAGCTCGTACGCCGCGACGGCACCGGACACCAGCAGGGTGACCCCGCTGCCGCTCAGGCCCGGAAACCTGCTGACCATGGACCCGCCCGACCACAGCCGGATCCGGAAGATCGTGGCGCACGCCTTCGTGCCCAGCCGGGTGGCCCGTCTCACCGACCGGATGCGCGAGGTCGTGGCGGCCGAGATCGACGACATGGTGGCCGCGGGACCGTCCGCCGACCTCGTGGAGCGCCTGGCGATCCCGCTGCCCGTCCGCATGATCGCCGAGCTCTTCGGCATCCCGTACGAGGAGCGCTTCGCGTTCCGCAAGTACTCCGACGTCTTCGTCGCGACCTCCGCCCACACCCAGGAGGAGATCGACGAGGCGCGCGACGGACTCGAGGACTACCTCAAGTCCCTGATCGAACTGCGCCGGCGGGAGCCCCAGGAGGACCTCGTCTCGGTGCTCATCGAGGCCGTGGACGGGGAGCGGCTCTCGGACATGGAGGCGGTGCGGACCGGCATCGGCATCCTCATGGCGGGGCACGAGACCTCGCTGAGCATGATCTCCAACGTCTGCTTCCTCCTGCTCCAACAGCGGGAGCTGTACGAGGAGTTGTGCGCCCACCCGGAGCGCATCGACGCGGCGATCGAGGAGATGCTGCGCATCATCCCGCTCCGCTCGGTGGGCAGCTTCCCCCGGCGGGCGACCGAGGACGTCGAGATCGGCGGCGTACTCATCAAGGCGGGCGACACCGTCATCTTCCAGCGCGCGGCCGGCGACCGTGACGAGCGTGTCTTCGACGACCCGGAGACCATCAGGTTCGACCGGGGCCGCAATCCGCACCTGGGCTTCGGCCACGGCATGCACTACTGCCTCGGCTCGGCCCTCGCCCGCTCCGAACTGCGGGTGGTGCTCGAAGGGCTCACCGACCGGCTGCCCACGCTGCGTCTTGCCGTACCCGCCGAGGACGTCCCGTGGAAGCCCGGCCTGATCGCGCGTGCGCCGGAGGCCCTGCGCGTCGAGTGGTGAACCGTCCAGGAAGCCCACACCCCCCGAAGAGGAATGTCATGACTACGCAGCCACGCGTCAACGAGCTCTGGAAGTACATCGGCGAGAACCAGGTCAACGGCCGACTGGTCGACGACCTGACCGACTTCAAGACCAGCCAGGTCAACTACCGGCTGACCTCCTTCGACGTGCAGACCAACGGCGTCCGGTACCTCAAGACCCTCATCTACAACCTCGCGTCCCAGCTGAGTCCGGAGAACTGGGACCGGCTGCGCCGAATCGAGAACCGCGAGGTGGGAAACCCGTTCTCGGTCACGTACGACGGCGAGATGGTCTGCCTCGACTATCTACGCGCGGTGCTCGATCTCGAATTCATCGAGAAGAACGTGGACTTGGCGGGCGCGGACGTTCTCGAGATCGGGGCGGGGTACGGCCGTACGTGTCATTCGTTCCTCTCGAACCACAAAATTTCGTCATACACGATCATTGACCTCGAGACGACGATGGAGGTATCGCAGCGCTATCTGCGGACCGTCCTCGACGACGCGGAGTTCGCGAAGATCACGTTTATTCCGGTAGGTGAAATCGAAGGCGCCCTCGGCGACGCCACCTTCGATCTGGCCATCAATATCGACTCGCTCGCCGAGATGGACGTCGACACCGTCCGGTACTACCTGGGTCTCATCGACCGGCACTGCCGGAACTTCTACGTCAACAACCCGGTCGGCAAGTACATGGACAAGAGCCTGGACGGCCACGCGCGCGGCGAGCAGGCGATCGCCAGGGCGATGAGCCCCGGCCTCCTGACGGACGTCATCGACGTCAACGACAACCGTGCCGTGGCGGCGAAGGCCCCCGAGTTCACGGCCGCCTACCGCCCCCATGACGGCTGGACGTGTGCCGCCGACACCTGGGCCGTTCCCTACACCTGGTACTGGCAGGCGCTGTTCCAGAAGCAGGAGCCGAAGCACTGAAAGCCGACGGCACAACGGGAGTTGACCGGTGACGAACGAATCGATCGGAGGCGGTATGGAGGCACGTCGGACGACCTGCGCGATAGCGGGTGCCGGGCCTGCCGGGATGATGCTGGGGATGCTCCTTGCCCGGGCCGGCGTGGAGACCGTGGTCCTGGAGAAGCACGCGGACTTCCTGCGGGACTTCCGCGGGGACACCGTGCACGCGTCGACGTGGCGGCTCATGGAGGAGCTCGGACTCCACGACGCGTTCGTGAAGTTGGCGCACCAGCGGATCCATCACATTCAAGTCGAGACCGACGACGGCACCTTCACGCTCATGGACTTCCGCAGACTTCCGGGAAAGTTCAAGTACATCACCTTCCTGCCGCAGTGGGACTTCCTCAATTTCCTTGTGGAGGAGGCGGAGCAGTACCCGAACTTCCGGATCCTGCGCAACAGCGAAGTGACGAGCGTGATCGACGACGGCGACCGGGTCACCGGGCTTCGCTACCGCGACGCCGACGGTGAGCACGAGCTGCTCGCCGACCTCACCGTGGCCGCCGACGGCAGACGGTCCGCGCTGCGCGAGACCGCGAAACTGACGTCACGCGTCTTCGGCTCGGGCATGGACATCCTGTGGTTCCAGCTGTCCAAGAAGCCCGGCGACCCGGGCGGCATGGTGGGCCGGCTCTCCGACGGTCAGCTGGTGGTGCGCATCGAACGGCAGACCCACTGGACGGTCGCGTACACGGTCCGCAAGGACGGATACGACGAGGTGCGAAGCCGCGGGCTCGAATGGTTCCGCAAGAACCTGGCCGAACTCACCCCGTTCCTGGCCGACCGGGTCCACGAAGTGGAGTCCTGGGACGACATCAAGGTGCTCGACGTACAGATCGACCGGCTCGACCGCTGGTGGCGGCCCGGACTGCTCTGCATCGGAGACGCCGCCCACACGATGTCGCCGATCATGGGCGTCGGGATCAACCTCGCCCTGCAGGACGCCGTCGCCGCCGCCAACCGGATCGCCGAGCCGCTGCGCGACGGCAAGCTTAACGACGAGCACCTGGCGAGCGTGCAGAAGCGCCGCACCATGCCGACCGTGGGCACCCAGCGCATGCAGCGCTTTCTGCAGGGCCGCTTCCTCGAACCGTGGGTCCGCGGCGAGGGAAAGTCCACCACCCCCCTCCTGCTGCGCATCCTCAAGCGCCTGCCCGCCCTCCAGGCGGGACCCGCGCGGACCATGGCGATCGGCATGCGCCCCGAACACCCCATACCGGCGCTTCGCAAGCAGCCGGCCCTTCACCGCCCCACCGCCACGAACGGAGAGTGACACATCGTGCGTGTAATGATGACGATTACCCCTGGTACCGGGCACACCTACCCCATGGTCCCGCTGGCCTGGGCCCTGCAGATGGCGGGCCACGAAGTGCTCGTCGTCTCGTGCGGCCCCGGTCTTGAGATGGGCAAGGCCGGTGTGCGCACCGTGGACGTCTCTCCGGGGCTCTCCCTGGGGATGATGCAGGGCAAGCTCGCCGCCAACCACCCCGAACTGGGCGCGAAACTCGCCCAGGAGGCCCTGGACGCCAACTATCTGGACATCATCGGCTCGGCGGTCGCCGCCGCGCTGCGGCTGCAGCCGCAGATGGTCGAAGGGATGATCCGCACCGCCGAACAGTGGCGACCGGACGTCATCGTGCACTCCCCGCTCCTCGCCCCCGGTCTGGTCGCCGCGGCCAAGCTCGGCATCCCCGCGGTGCAGCACGAGTTCGGCTTCGTACGGCCCTCCGGAAGCATCATGCGCAAGGCCTACCCGGACCTCTTCGAGAAGCACGGTGTGGAGCTGCCCGAGGTGCAGGCCACCATCGACATCACACCGCCGAGCATCCAGGCGCCCGAGCCCGACTCCTGGATGATGGGATTCGTCCCGTACAACGGCAGCGGCGCCCTGCCCGAGCCCATCTTCGACTTCCTCACCAACGCGCCCGCCAAGCCGCGCATCGCCATCACGCTCGGCAGCGGACCCGCCCCCGAGGAGGCCGCGCTGATCTTCCGTCAGGTCCTTGAGATGGCACCGAAGACGGACGCCGAGTTCGTGATGGTCGTGCCCACGGTGGACCTGGAGCCGTTCGGGCCGCTGCCCGACAACGTCCGCTCCTTCGGCTGGGCGCCGTACAGCTCGCTGATGGCCCACTGCTCGGCGGTCATCCACCACGGTGGCCCCGGCTCCGCGCTCGGCGCGATCGCCAACGGCGTCCCGCAGGTGATCCCCGACTTCAAGGGCCTGGCCCGGCCGCTCATCGCGGACACGATGGTCCAGCGCGGCCTCGCCCGCGTCGTGCCGCCGGAGGAGATCGGCAAGGAGCTCGTGGAGTCGCTGCTCGCGGACACCAAGCTGCCCGCCGCCACGAACGAGGTGCGCGAGGAGATCAGGAACATGCCGAAGCCGCACGAGGTCGTCGACCGCCTGGCCGCGCTCGTCGAGGCGGGGAAGTAGGGCGCACCGGATGACGATGTACACGAACGGGACCGAGTGGCAGCGTGCGGTGGAGTCCGCACGCACCATCTACGACATATCGCCGCTGTACGAGGCGATCTACCTGGGCCGCGGCAAGGACTACAAGGGCGAGGCCGACGCCGTCGCCGAGCTCGTCAGGGCCCGCAACCCCGAGGCGCGGGACCTGCTCGACGTGGGCTGCGGGCCCGGCAACCACCTGCAGTACTTCGCCGCGGCGTTCGACCACGTGGAGGGGGCCGACCTCGCCGAGGCCCAGCTCGCATCCGCGCGCGGCCGGCTTCCGGACGTGCCGGTGCACCAGGCGGACATGCGGACCTTCGACCTGGGCCGCCGGTTCTCGGCGGTGACCTGCCTGTTCAGCGCCATCGGCAACATCAGCGGCACGGACGAACTGCGGTCCGCAGTGCGCAGCATGGCGCGGCATCTGCGGCCCGGCGGTGTCCTGGTGATCGAGCCGTGGTGGTTCCCGGAGACCTTCACCGCGGGGCACATCGGGAGCGACAGCTTCGTGCACGAGGGGACGACGATCTCGCGCGTCTCCCACTCCGTGCGGCGCGGCGACAGCAGCCACATGGAGGTCCACTACGTCTTCGCCCGGCCGGGCGAGGGCATCTGGCACTTCGCCGACGAGCACACCATGGCCCTGTTCCCGCGTACCGAGTACGAGACGGCGTTCGCCGACGCGGGCCTCAAGGCCGAGTTCCTCGACCTGGGCAACTCGGGTCCAGGCGTCTTCGTCGGCACTCTCGAATCCGGCACTCTCGAGTCCGGCACTCTCGAGTCCGGCACCCTCGAAGGGGGCTCCCGTGATGGACGTTCGTGAGCTGAAGATCGCCGGCGCCTTCCACTTCGTGCCGCAGAACTTCGCCGACGCCCGGGGCCATCTGGCCTCGCCGTACCAGGAGGCCGCCTTCAAGGAGGCGACCGGACACACGCTGTTCCCGATCCGCCAGACCAACCACAGCCAGTCACGCCGTGGCGTGGCCCGCGGCGTCCACTTCACGACGACGCCGCCGGGCATGGCCAAGTACGTCCACTGCTCGCAGGGCAGCACCCTCGACATGGTGGTGGACGTGCGGGTCGGCTCCCCGACGTTCGGGCAGTGGGAGTCCATCGTGCTCAACGCCGAGCACCCCAGCGGGATCTATCTCCCCGTCGGCGTCGGGCACGCCTTCGTCGCCCTGGAGGACACGGTCATCACGTACCTGCTGTCCGAGGGATACAAGGCGGAGAACGAGAAGGCGGTCTCGGTGCTCGACCCGGCCCTCGGCCTGCCCGTCTCGGACGACGAGAACCTCATCCTCTCCGAACGGGACCGGGTGGCACCCACGTTGGCCGAGGCCGCGGAGCTGGGACTGCTTCCCGACTACGAGACCTCGCTGAGGGTGGAGAGGTCGCTGTACGAGAAAGGGGCGGACGCATGACCGCAGGACACGACGGACAGCAGCGGCCGCTGGTGACCGTGCTCGGCGCGTCGGGCTTCGTCGGCGCGGCGGTCACCCGCGAGTTCGCGCGCCGGCCGGTGCGGCTGCGCCTGGTGTCCAGGAGCCGCGCGGCCGTCCCGCAGGACGCCGTCGCCGACATCGAAGTGCGTACGGGAGATCTGACCGAACAGGCGGCGCTCGCCGACGCGGTCGAGGGATCCGACGTGGTGATCCACCTGCTCGCGCACATGTCGACCGACGCCAACTGGCGCGGCGCGGGCTCCGCGGCCGAGAAGGTCAACGTCGGCACGATGCGCCGGCTCACGGAGATCCTGCGCCCCGGTCCCGACGGCCGTCCGGTCACGGTGATCTACGCGGGGACGGCGAGCCAGGTCGGTCTCTCCGCCACGACCCGCGTCGACGGCTCCGAGCCCGACGAGCCGCAGAGCTCGTACGACCGTCAGAAGCTGGCCGCCCAGCGGGTTCTGGAGGCGGCGACCAGGGCGGGGCACGTGCACGGGTTCACCCTGCGGCTGCCCACCGTGATCGGCTGTGTGCCCGGCCGTGAGGGGTCCAAGGGGGTGGTGGCCGCGATGATCGGGCGTGCGCTCGCGGGCGAGTCGATCACCATGTGGCACGACGGATCCGTACGCCGTGACCTGCTGCACGTCGAGGACGTGGCCCGCGCCTTCGCGGCGGCCGTCGACCACGGGCACGAACTGGTCGGCCGCCACTGGATGATCGGCAGCGGCCGCGGCGAGCCGCTCGGCGCGGTCTTCGACCGGGTCGCCAAGCTCGTGTCGGCCCGCACCGGCCAGGCGCCGGTGGACGTCCTGACGGTGCCGCCGCCGGAGTACGCCGAGCTCGGCGATTTCCACAGCATGGAGATCGACTCCTCGGCCTTCCGCGGCGTCACCGGCTGGCTGCCGCGGCTGACCCTGGAAGAGGGCCTTGAACGCACGGTCGACGACCTGCACCGGTCGGCGTCGGGCGCGCCCGCGGCCGCGAACAGCGCGGGGGGAAGCGGAGATGGCTGACCGGACCTGGCGGATCGAGGTGGACCGGCGGCTCTGCGCCGGCACCGGGCTCTGCCTGGGCACGGCGTCCGGGCACATGAGCCTCGACCGGGGGCGGGCCCGTCCCGTCGAGGCGCTCGTCGCCCCGGACCAGAGCGTGGCGGACGCCGCCGCGACCTGCCCGATGGAGGCGATCACCCTGCGCGACGCCGCGACCGGCGAGATTCTCGCCCCGGTGCGTTGATCGCGCGACCCACCGGAGCACGGCGGCCCGGCCGCCGTGCTCCGCACCGCCGGCCACCGATGGCGTCCCGGCGAACACACATCACCGGCCCACAGGGCGAGTGCGGAGGGGAAGACGAATGACCATGTCCGTATGGGCTTACCAAGACGAGTACGCGGCCGAACGCGACGACATCCTGGAAGCGGTCGACTCGGTGTTCTCGTCCGGGCGTCTGGTGCTCGGCCCGAGCGTGGAGAACTTCGAGACGGAGTTCGCCGGCTATCACGGCGCCGCGCACTGCGTCGGCGTCGACAACGGAACCAACGCTGTGAAGCTCGCCCTCGAGGCGCTGGGCATCGGCGCGGGCGACGAGGTGATCACCGTGTCCAACACGGCCGCGCCCACCGTCGTCGCGATCGCGAGCACCGGGGCCACCGCGAAGTTCGTGGACATCGACCCGGCGACGTACCTGATGGACACCACACAGCTGGCGTCGGCGATCACTGAGCGGACGCGGTGCATCGTGCCGGTCCACCTGTACGGGCAGTGCGTGCCGATGGCGCCGGTCAAGGAGATCGCCGCGGCGCACGGCCTTGCGGTCGTGGAGGACTGCGCGCAGGCCCACGGCGCACGCCAGGGCGGCAGGATGGCGGGCACCTTCGGTGACGCGGCCGCGTACTCGTTCTACCCGACGAAGGTCCTCGGCGCGTACGGCGACGGGGGAGCGGTGCTGACCTCGCGGGCGGACGTCGCAAGGAACCTGCGGCGGCTTCGCTACTACGGGATGGAGGAGCGCTACTACGTCGAGGCGCTGCCCGGCCACAACAGCAGGCTCGACGAGGTGCAGGCGGAGATCCTGCGCCGCAAGCTGCGGCGGCTCGACGGCTATGTCGCCGCCCGGCGCGCGGTGGCCGACCGCTATGCCGAGGCGCTGGGCGACACCTCGCTCGTCCTGCCGGCCACGGCCGACGGCAACGACCACGTGTACTACGTGTACGTGGTCCGCCACCCCCGGCGCGACCTCGTCATCGAGCGGCTGCGCGAGCACGACATCGAGCTCAACGTGAGCTACCCCTGGCCGGTCCACACCATGGCCGGGTTCGCCGGCACCGAATCGGCCGCCGTCTCGCTGCCGGTCACCGAGCAGTACGCCAAGGAGATCTTCTCGCTCCCGATGTACCCCTCGCTCGGCGTCGAACGGCAGGACCAGGTCATCGACGCCCTGCGCAAGGTCCTCGACGAGGTGGACTCCATCTGATCCCCTGCGCGCGGACGCCCGACGAGCGGGTGCCCTGTTCACCACGGTGAACAGAGCACC
>NZ_JBHYIG010000313.1:0-11040 GCF_042740015.1 Streptomyces sp. NPDC059037 | reverse complement strand
TCTTCGGTCTGGTTTGGGTGTGTGTTTTTTTTTTCTCTAGTCCCGTGGCGTTGTTTGTTTGGTTCCCCGGCTCCCCCCACTCCTTCTGGGGGGGGGGTTTGTGTTGTCCCGGGGGGTGTCCCCCCTCGATGGTGAGCGAGCTGCCGGGTCAGCCGGCTACTCGTACGGCGAGCGCGTCGCCGATCTGGTCCGTCGTGCGGGCCGATTCGCCGCGCTCGGCCAGGTCGGCGGAGACGGCGGTCTCGATGCGGGCGGCCTCGTCCTCGTACCCGAGGTGGCGCAGGAGCAGCGCGACGGAGAGGACGGTGGCCGACGGGTCGGCCTTGCCCTGGCCCGCGATGTCGGGGGCCGAGCCGTGCACGGGCTCGAACATCGAGGGGAACTCACGCGCGGGGTTGATGTTCCCGGACGCCGCGACACCGATGCCGCCGGAGACGGCCGCCGCGAGGTCGGTGATGATGTCGCCGAAGAGGTTGTCGGTGACGATCACGTCGAACCGCGCGGGGTCGGTGACGAGGAAGATCGTCGCCGCGTCCACGTGCAGATAGTCGGTGGTGACCTCGGGGAACTCCTTGGCCACCTTGTTGAAGACGTTCGTCCAGAGGTGACCCGCGTACGCGAGGACGTTGTTCTTGTGGACCAGCGTCAGCTTCTTGCGCGGGCGGGCCTGCGCGCGGGCGAAGGCGTCACGGACCACGCGCTCGACACCGAAGGCGGTGTTCACGGAGACCTCGGTGGCGACCTCGTGCTCGGTGCCCTGGCGGATGGTGCCGCCGTTGCCCGTGTAGGGGCCCTCGGTTCCTTCGCGTACGACGATGAAGTCGATCTCCGGCTGGCCGGCGAGCGGGGTGGAGACACCCGGGAGGAGCTTGGACGGCCGCAGGTTGACGTGGTGGTCGAAGAGGAAGCGGAGCTTCAGCAGGAAGCCGCGCTCCAGGACGCCGGACGGGACCGAGGGGTCGCCGATCGCGCCGAGGAGGATCGCGTCGTACTGCTTGAGGGCTTCCACGTCGGCGTCGGTGAGGGTCTCACCGGTGGCGTGGTAGCGCTTGGCGCCGAAGTCGAACTCCTTGGTCTCCAGCTTCACATCCTGCGGGAGGACGGCGTTGAGGACCTTGAGCCCCTGGGCCACGACTTCCTGGCCGATTCCATCACCGGGGATCACTGCGAGATTGATGCTGCGAGAACTTGCCGACATGCGAGCAGCCTACGCTCCGTCCCAGGGGATGACACTCGTAGTCCGGCATGCGGACACTCCTGGTCACGCCACAGGGGCGCCATGACATGGACACCCTCTCTTCACCTTCAGGTCTGGCGGGAGTTGGAAGTTACTGGGAAGTTCTGTCGACATGGACACCCCCAATGTCGGCATACCGGAGCAGCTCGCCGAGCGCATGAGCATGCCGGAGCAGCACGAGTACCTGCGTAAGAAGTTCTCCCGCCGCAAGGTCTTGGCGAGCTCTTTCGCCACCGCCGGCACGGTCGGCGGCATCGGCCTGCTCGCGGGCAGCTCGGGCAGCGCACACGGCGAGGGCCCTTCGGCGTCCCGCCCGCTCGCCGCGCCGTCCGCGCCCGTCAAGGTCGACGGCAAGCTGGTGGCGCCCTTCGGCAGGCATCTCGCCTTCGGGGCCGACCCGAAGACCCAGATGCGTGTCTCCTGGCAGGTGCCCTTCGCCGTCAAGTCCCCTTATCTGCGGGTCGGGTTGAAGCCCTGGGAGCTGAGCCAGAAGGTCGCGGCGGAGGTGCGCGACCTGCACACCCCGTCCCTGTCGAAGAAGCTGCCCGCGGTCGAGCAGTACTACCTGCACGCGGCGCTCGACGGCCTGAAGCCCGGCACGACGTACTACTACGGCGTCGGGCACGACGGCTTCGACCCGGCGTCGCCCGAGCGGATGGCGACGATCGGCTCCTTCCGCACGGCCCCGGCCGCGGCGGAGAAGTTCGTCTTCACGGCCTTCGGCGACCAGGGTGTGAGCTATGACGCCCTCGCCAACGACCAGTTGATCCTGGGCCAGAACCCGTCGTTCCATCTGCACGCGGGGGACATCTGCTACGCGGACTCGACCGGGCACGGCAAGGAGTCCGACACGTACGACGCACGCGTGTGGGACACCTTCCTCGCGCAGACGGAGTCCGTGGCGAAGTCCGTCCCGTGGATGGTGACGACCGGCAACCACGACATGGAGGCCTGGTACTCGCCGAACGGCTACGGCGGCCAGTCAGCCCGCTGGTCGCTCCCCGAGAACGGCTTCGACGCGAAGAACGCACCCGGCGTCTACTCCTTGACGTACGGAAATGTCGGCGTCGTCGCGCTCGACGCGAACGACGTCTCGTACGAGATCCCCGCCAACAAGGGCTACACGGACGGCAAGCAGACGGCCTGGCTGGACAAGCGCCTCGCCGCACTGCGCGCGGACGACTCCATCGACTTCATCGTGGTCTTCTTCCACCACTGCATGTACTCGACGGCGACCCATGCGTCGGACGGCGGGGTGCGCGACGCGTGGCTGGAGCTGTTCACCAAGCACCAGGTGGACCTGGTGATCAACGGCCACAACCACGTCTATGAGCGCACGGACGCGGTCAAGGGCGGCGAGGTCGGCAAGCCCGTGCCGGTCGGCGCGTCGACCGATCCGACGCGTGACGGCATCGTGTACGTCACCGCGGGCGGCGCGGGCAAGGACCTCTACAGCTTCGGCCTCGGGGTGAAGGACAGCTACGAGGGGAACGTGCACGACCACGACTCGATCGTGTCGTTCCACTGGACGAAGCTGCGCCTCCCGGACCCGGACACGGTGGAGTGGTCACGGGTGCGGTACACCGGCTTCTCGTTCCTCGCGGTGGAGGTGACGGCCGGGGCGAGCCCGAAGCTGACGGTCTCCGCGCTCGCCGAGAGCGGGGAGCGCGTGGACCACTTCGAGATTGTGCGCGGTAAGTAAGGGTTACGGGCGCCGGGGCGGGTCAGTGACCCGTCGCGCCGCCGTTGTCCCTGCGGTCGAGGGCTCGTTGCAGGGCGGCGGCGGCGTTCTTGCGCTCGGACTCGTTCGTGCGGGAGGCGTGGCGGACTCGGCGTGCGGTCGTCTCGGCCATGGGAGATCCACTCCTTGAGAGGGAAGGCAGGGTGTTTCGAGACTCCCCCACTGCCTAATGGGCGTGGGGGACCCCCAGAGGGGCGGGGAGCGGCGGAGCGGCAGGGGTTGCCTGCGTGGGGCTCCGGCTCACGACCGCCATTCGCTTGATCGAGCGAGACGTTCGGCTTCTACAAAGCTAAGTGAGGACGGAGCATCTGTCTCCACAATTACTCGGACTTCCTACTATCTGAGACGGGCCTCATGCGCGCACCGCTCTGAGCTCGCGGATCAGGGCGCGTACGGCGGTGGAAGAGGCCAGCTCAGGGGTGGTGACATAGCCCACGGAGCGGGTCGGGCGCTCCGTTCCGAGATCAGTGATCTCGATGGTGTCCGGTGCTCCGGTCAGGGAGAGCGCGGGCATGATCGCCATGCCGTGACCGTTGCTCACCATCGAGAGCACTGCTCCGTCGTCCTCGGTCAGGACGGTCGCCTTGGGGATCCAGTCCTGTCTGCGCCACCACTCCCGGGTGTAGGAGCCGCAGTTCTCGTGCCAGTCGACCAGCGGCAGCGAGCGCGGGTCGGGGTGGCCCGCCGGGTGCACCAGCGCGTAGGGCTCTTCGAGGAGTACGTCGCCGATGAGCCCCGCGGGCACGGGCGAGCTGCCGCCGATCGTCGCGATGCCCACGTCGGCGCGGCCTTCGGCGACCTCGCCCGCGGTGCCCGCGCCCAGCTCGCGGACGACGCGGACCTCCGGTTCGATGCCGGGGTGGCGGGCGGTGAGGCGTTCCAGGGCTGCCGGGAGCAGATGCAGGGCGACGCTGCGGAAGGCGGCGATGCGCAGGGGTCCGTCGACCGTGCCCCGGTCGGCGCCGCGGGCCTCGGCCACCAGGGTGTCGAGCAGCCGCAGGACGCGGCGGGCGTGCGCGGCGGCCGCGGCTCCGGCGGCGGTCGGCGTCGCGCCCTTGCGGCCCCGCTCGAAGAGCACCGCTCCGACCTTGCGTTCGGTGCCGCGGACGGAGTGCGATACCGCGGACTGGGTCAGGCCGAGCGCCTGGGCCGCCGCGGAGAAGCCGCGCTCTTCGTCGACGGCCACGAGGATGCGCAGCTCGTGCGGGGCGAGGTCGGCCGCGGGGGTCTTTCCGGCGGTTTCAGCGGCGTCCATCAGCGGTCCCACCTGCTTCTATGAGGGCCCCTCATGGTTCGGGCCGTTCCATGAGCGCAACCCTCTGCCCGGCCAGGGCATTCCTCCGTACGGTCACGGACATGACCGACACCGCGCTCACCGTGCAGCAGACCGCCCGCCCCCACGGCTTCCCCACCCCCGGCCACTTCGCCTTCGTCGAGTCGGCGCCGCCGGTGCCGGGCCCCGGCACGGCCCTGGTGGAGAACCTCTACTGGTCCGTCGACCCCTACCACCGCGAAATGATGGACGGCGACTTCGCGCTGAACGCACCGCTGGAGGGCCGCACCCTGGGCCGCGTCGTGGAGTCCCGCGACCCCGCGCTCCCCGAGGGCGAGATCGTCTTCCACCGGCAGGGCTGGCGCACCCACACCGTCGTCACCCCCGACGAGGCCCGCCGCGTCCCCCGCTTCGACGGCGTACCCCTCTCGGCGCACCTGAGCATCCTGGGGGGCACGGGCCTGACCGCGTACGTCGGGCTCACCCGCATCGCCCAACTCCGGGAGGGGCAGGACCTGTTCGTCTCGGCGGCGGCCGGCGGCGTGGGCACGGCCACCGGGCGGCTCGCCCGGCTGATGGGCGCGGGGCGCCTGGTCGGCAGCGCGGGGACGGCGGCGAAGGCGGCGTACCTCACCGAACACGTCGGCTACGACGAGGCCTTCGACTACCACTCGGGCCCGGCGGCCGAGCTGCTCGCGAAGGCGGCGCCCGACGGCATCGACCTTTACATGGACAACGTGGGCGGTGAGCATCTGGAGGCCGCGATCTCCTCGCTGCGCGCGTACGGGCGGATCGTACGGATCGGCACGATCGCGCAGTACAACGCGACCGGCGCGCCGTACGCGCTGCGCAATCTCCCCGACATCGTCGAGAAGAGCCTGCGCATGGAGGGCTTCCTCGTCCGCAACCACCTTGATGTGCAGGAGGAGTTGAACGCGTTCGTGGTGCCGCATCTGCAGAGCGGGCGCATCGGGCTCGACGAGACCGTGGTGGAGGGCTTCGACGGGATCGTGGACGCGTTCCTGGGGATGCTGCGGGGCGAGAACCTCGGCAAGATCATCGTCCGGGCGAGCGGCGCGGAGGTGTGACACCGCGGGGCCTGCTCCGCAGCGGCCGGTTTCCTTGACGGGTCAGCGGATCCGGAGCGGCCGGTTTCTTTGACAGGTCAGCGGATCCGCAGCGGCTCGTGCGTGCCGTCCAGGACCGCGGCGACCACCTCGTCCAGGCCCAGGGCGGTGCCGCGCTCGAACGCCGCTTCGTAGCGCTGGCCGCCGAGGCCTTCGCGGGCCAGGGCGACGGCCGTGTCGTGCGGTGCGTTGAAGTACGCGGAGCCGAAGAGCGGCAGGCCGACGCGCTGCCAGATCCGCCGCGCCCCGCCCTGCAGGACGGCGGCCTGCTCGCAGTGGCCCGCGGAGGCCCGGAGCAGCGCGATGACCTCGATGGGCAGGACGGTTCCGACGAGGTCGCGGAACTCGTAGTTGATCAGCAGGCACTCCCTGGCGAGGCGCGCCGCCTCGTCCGTGCGGCCGCCGGCCCAGGCGGCGAAGGCGAGCACATAGAGGGCGTACGCCTTGGCCCAGCGCTCGCCGTGTGCCTCGCAGGTGGCGCGGGCCTCCGCGCACAGGCCGACGGCCGCTTCCAGATCTCCCTGGAAGGCGAGCGCCATGGCCAGTTCGATGCGCGCCATCATCACGTTGCTGTTGAGCTCGCCGAGTTCCTCGTAGCCGCTCACCGACGCCTTGAAGTACCGCTCCGCCACGGCGTGTTCGTCCCGGATCAGCGCGGCGCAGCCGAGGCGGTGCGTGGAGTACGCGTACGCCGTGTCGTCGTCGCTGCGCAGCGCGCCGGCCCTGCAGTCGTCGAGCATGGCGGCCGCGGCCCGCGTGTCGCCCTGGAGGATGGCCACATAGCCGCCCACCCAGAGCGCCTTGAGCCGTGCGCGGCTGAGGTCGGGGGCTGCGGCGAGCGCGCGGTCGAGCCAGTAGCGGCCGTCGCCGAGGAGCCCGCAGCCGACCCAGTAGAACCAGAGCGTCCCGGCGAGGCGCGCCCCCGCCTGCCCGTGGCCCGGCGTCGACAGGGCGAAGTCGAGGGCGGCGAAGAGCTGGCTGTGCTCGCCTCGCGTCGCGTGGAAGACGGCGGCCTGGCCGGGCCCGAACCAGTCGGCCTCGCCCCGCTCGGCGAACTCCTGGCACCAGGCGAGGTGGCGGACCCGACCCGGCAGTTCCTCGCCGAGCCGCCGCAGCCACTCGGCACCGTACGCGCGCACGGTGTCGAGCTGCCGGAAGCTCTCGCCCTGGGGCCCCTGTTCCCGCACCAGCAGGGACTTGTCGACCAGACCGGCGAGCAGCCTGCCGATCCCGGCCCGCTCAAGGGCGTCGTCGGCGCACACCGCCTCGGCCGCCTCCAGGGTGAAGCTGCCCGCGAAGACGGAGAGGCGGGCCCACAGCAACCTCTCCTCGGGCGGGCAGAGTTCGTGGCTCCAGCCGATCGTCGTACGCAGTGTGCTGTGCCGGGTGGTGCGGCCCGGCGCGTCGGCGCACAGCTGGAAGCGGTCGTCGAGGCGGCCGAGGAGATCGCCGAGCCGTTCGTCGCCGAGGCGCCCGGCGGCGAGTTCGATGGCCAGGGGGATGCCGTCGAGGCGGGCGCAGATCTGCTCCGCCGTGGGCCTGTTGCGGGCGGTGAGCGCGAAGTCGGGGCGTACGGCGCGGGCGCGCTGCTCGAAGAGTCGCGCCGCGTCGGCCGCGACGGACATCGGCTCCACGGCGAAGACCTGCTCGCCCAGGATGCCGATGGGCTGCCTGCTGGTGGCGAGGATGTGCAGGCCGGGGGCCGCCTGCAGCAGCTGCGCGGCGAGTTCCGCGCAGGCATCGACGAGGTGTTCGCAGGTGTCGAGGACGAGCAGCAGACGTTTGTCGGCGAGGTGTTCGGCGAGGACGTCGCGCTGCGGCTTGGCCGTGTGGTCGGTGACGCGCAGCGCCGTGGCGACCGCGTGTACGAGGAGGGCACCGTCCTGGAGGCCGGAGAGCTCGACGAACCAGACTCCGTCGGCGAACCCGTCCGCCACGTCGGCGGCGGCGCGCAGTGCGGTGCGGGTCTTGCCGATGCCGCCAAGGCCGGTCACGGTCACCGTGCGGGAGTGGGTGCAGAGCTGGCGGAGCAGGGTGAGTTCGCGGCGGCGGCCGACGAAGGGGGTGTGCTCCGTAGGCAGATTGCCGGCCACGGTCGCCTCTTCTCTTGCTTTTCTCTTCTTGCTTTTCTCTTCTTGCTTTTCTCTTCTTGCTTTTCTCTTCTTGCTTTTCTCTGTCAGATCCGGAGCGACCGCGGAGTTCCTGAATGCGGTTGTTCGGAATGGGATCGAATGTCTCCGAAATCGACCAGGAGGAGAGCGGCATCGTCTATCTGCCGACCCTTGGTGTACCGCGTCAGATCGACGGAGAGCGCGTCGAGGAATGCGCCGGGATCCTCGTCGTAAAGGGCCACGGCCCGTTCTCCGAGCGGATAGAAATCGCCCGCTTCGTCCCGCGCCTCGGTGACGCCGTCGGTGTAGAGCAGCAGCCGGTCGCCCGCGACGAGCGGCACCGAACTGGACCGGCACCACTCGTCCTGCAGCCCGAAGAGGCCGAGCGGCGGCGAAGGCGGCAGGGCGTCCACGAAGGTGGCGCGGCGGGCGCGGATCAGCAGGGGCGGCGGATGGCCGCAGCAGACCAGCTCCACGCTGCCGTCGCCGTCGGACGTGCCGAGCAGCAGGGCGGTGACGAAGTCCTCGCCGCTCTCCCGGTGCGCGAGGGCCGCGTCCATGCGCTGGGCGACCATGGGCAACTGGGCCTCGCACTGGGCGAGTTCACGGAAGGCGCCGAGGGCGTCCATGGCGGTGCCGACCGCCGGCATGCCCTTGCCCATGACGTCGCCCATGATCAGCCGTACGCCGAAGGGGGTGCTGACGACGTCGTAGATGTCCCCGCCGACCTGGGCCCCGGGCTGCGCGGCCACATAGCGGACCTCGGTGCGCAGTCCGCCGACGCGGCTGGGGAGCGGCCGGAGCATCCCTTCCTGGAGCGTGCGCGCCACCACCCGCAGCGCGGTGATGGCGCGCGCCTGACGGCACAGGACCACGGCCGCCGCAGCGGCAAGGAGAGTCAACGGTGCGAGACAGAGGGTGCCGAAAGGGCCGTCGGCGAGCCGCCACGCGATACCGGTGAAGGTGATCGCGGCGCCCGCGCACACCCATAGGCACCGAACATTTTCCCGAGGAATCTTCATGGCTGTGCCAGCTCTGTTCACCGGAGGCGTCTCCGGGATTTTAGGCCACGGCGCGGCACGACAGAGGAGCCTTTGGCATATTCGAATGGCCCTGCATCACATGCCAAGGCCGCCATCGACCGGAAGTCCCGCGCCGGTGATGAAACGGGCGGCGTCGGAGGCGAGGAAGACCACGGCGTCGGCGATGTCGGCGACCTCGCCGAGCCGCCCGAGCGGGGTCAGTCCGACGACGTGGCCGACGGCGGCCTCGGCGCTCGGCCAGAGCCCCATGGTCTCCATGTCCTGCGCGAGCTTCATCCCCATCTCCGTCGGTACGAGGCCGGGGTAGACGCAGTTGACCCGTACGCCGTAACCGAGCTTGCCGGACTCCAGGGCGGCCACCCGGGTCAGCCGGTCGACCGCGGACTTCGTCGCGGAGTATCCGGCGATGCCGGGGAAGGGGATCGTTGCGGCCACGGAGGAGACGTTGACGACCGCGCCGCCCCGGCCGGCCGGGCCGCCGGGCCGCATCGCGCGGAAGGCGTGCTTGGTGCCGAGCGCGACGCCCAGGACGTTCACGTCGAGCATCCTGCGGACGTCCTGCGGGTCGAGGTCGGCGACCAGGCCGGAGATCTCGATGCCGGCGTTGTTGACGACGATGTCCAGGCCGCCGAGCTCGTCGACGGTACGGGCGACGGCCGACTCCCAGCTCGCGTCGTCGGTCACGTCGAGGGAGACGAACGCCGCGGTGCCGCCCGCCTTCTCCAGGGCCTCGGCGGTGAGCCGCCCCGCATCCTCCTGGATGTCGGCGACGACGACGGCCGCACCGGCGCGGGCGAGCGCCTCTGCCATCCCCGCGCCGAGCCCCTGCGCGCCCCCGCTCACCAGGGCCTTGCGCCCCTCCAGGTCGTACACGTTCACGGGAATCTCCTCCTGCGGGGCGGCTGCTGCGACGGCGCCACGCACGTCCGCCCGGGGGCGGTTGCCTGACGCGCGGCACACCCTAGAAGGCCGCACCGTCCACCGGAGCCGCCCACCGCGACAACTCCCTGAGGAGAAGGGGGAGTTGGTAAGATGCGCCCCTTTGGCCGTTGGCCCGTTCCGGCGGCGTAAGTCCCCGTCGCTCACCCGGCGGAGGCCGCGGCGTCAGAGAATGTCGCCGTCGCGCCAGTCGAAGAGCAGCTCGTACGAGGGGTCCAGGTCGGCGCCCCAGAGCAACGGCGCGTCCTCGTCCGGCAGTTGAATGACACCATCCGGGCCGATGGCCCCGACCGTGCCCTTCCACGCCACCCAGCCGCGGGCCAGGTAGAGCCGCTCGCCCTCGGCCGACGCGGAGAGCACGCCGAGCGCGTACGCCCCGTCGATGACCCGCTCCAGGGCGCCCATGACCTGCCCGCCGAGCCCCTGCCGCTGCATGGAAGGCCGGACGGCGACCGCCTCCACATAACCGATGCGCAGGGAACGGCCGTTGTGCAGAATCCGGCGCTGCACCACAGAACCGTGCGCGAGCAGTGCGCCCGTCTCGTCATGCACGAGGGCGTGGACGCCGCCGAGGCCGTGATCCCAGTCCTGATCGCTGAAGTCACCGTCGAAGGCCTCGTCGAGCAGGGCACGGGCGGCGCGCAGTTCGGCCGCCGGCAGATCACTGGTGTGGGCTGTACGCAGGGTGGTCACCTCACCACCGTACTCAGCCCGGATCTGAGTACGCACACCGATTTCCCGGCGCCCGCCCGGCGGCAGAGTCGGTCCCATGAACGGCCTTTACGCTCTCAAGCCCTGGTACGCGGACCGGCTCTCCGGCGTGCGTGCCGCGCTCGTCCGCCGCGAGGTGTCGCCCGACACGCTCACCGCGGCGGGCGTGGTGTGCGCGGCGGGCGCCGCGGCCGCGCTCGCCTGGCTGCCCTTCGGCGTCTCGGCGCCGCTGGTCGCGGCCCTGCTCGCGGCGCGCCTGGCGTTCGCGAACCTGGACGGCGCACTGGCCCGCGACACGGCCCGCACGACGCGCAGGGGCGCGCTCCTGAACGAACTGGGCGACCGCGCGGCCGACTTGATCGTCCTGGCAGGCTTCCTGCCCCTTGCCCCGCTGTGGCTGGTGGCAACGGCGGGCCTGGCGGCGACGCTGCCGTCCTGGGTGTCCCTGGCGGGCGCGACAGCGGGCGCACCCCGCCTCAACGGCGGCCCGGTGGGCAAGACGGAACGTTGCGCACTGGTCGTGGTGGCGGCGGCGTCGGGCTGGGTCGTACCGGTACTCGCGGTGATCGCAGCGGGCTCGGCACTCACGGCGGGGCTTCGACTGGCACGGCTGTGGCGGGAGTTGGGGACTGTGCCGGAGACGGGGGATGCACGATGAGCGCCGCGTTCACCGCAGCCGAGGCCGCCGGGGGTTCGCACGGTGCGGACGGATTCACCGCCGCACCGCTGCCCTCCCGGGCGCCGGCCCCGCAGACACGGAAGCCGACGACCGGCACGACCCAGACCTGCCTCACCGCACGCGAGCCCGCCCGACGCACCCCGTCCGCCGCCACCGAAGCGCGGAGTGCTGTAAGTTTC
>NZ_JBHYIG010000312.1:0-11101 GCF_042740015.1 Streptomyces sp. NPDC059037 | reverse complement strand
GTCGGGGCGGGGTCTTTGTTTTTTTTATCTCACCTGATTCCCCCCGGGGGGTCTCTGGGGGGGGGGGGGCCCAAAAAGATCCGCCGCGAAGCGGCGGGACAGAAAGGCCGCACCACACCAACAAGCCCAACCCGCCACCCAATTGACCGGAGGGCAATCGGGCGGGCGGGCGGGGAAAATCCGCCGCGAAGCGGCGGGAAAGACGAGCCGCACCACAGGGCCGGCGGCCAACCCCCTCAGAACGTCAAGACCCCCCTGGCCACCCTCCCCGCCTCCGCATCCCCCGCCGCCTTCGCGAAGTCCTCCACGGGGTACGTCGCCGTCACCAGCTCGTCGAGCAGCAGCCGCCCCTCCCCGTACAGCTCCGCGTACAGCGCGAAGTCCCGCTGCGGACGGGCCGAGCCATAGCGGCAGCCCAGGATCGACTTGTCCAGGAACAGGGACGAGACGGTGAAGGACGCCTCCGCCGTGGCCGCCGGCACGCCAAGCAGCACCGCCTGCCCATGCCGGTCCAGCAGATCAATGGCCGCCCGGATCAACTCCACCCGGCCCACGCACTCAAAGGCGTGATCGGCCCCGTTCGGCAGGATCGACTTCACCCCCTCCACCGACTCCAGGAAGTGCGTCGCCCCGAACTGCCGGGCCACCGCCTCCTTCCCCGGGTTCGAGTCCACCGCGACGATCTTCGTGGCCCCCGCGATCCGCGCCCCCTGCAGCACATTGAGCCCGATGCCGCCCGTCCCGATGACGACCACGCTGTCCCCGCTGTCGACCTTCGCGCGGTTCAGCGCGGCGCCGACCCCGGTCACCACCCCGCATCCGATCAACGCGGCGGACGTCAGCGGAATGCTCTCCGGGATCTTCACCGCCTGCACGGCCTTGACGAGCGTCCGTTCCGCGAACGCGGAGTTCGCCGCGAACTGGTACAGCGGCTCACCGCCCCGCGAGAACGGCCGGTCAGGCATCCCGATCGCCTTGCGGCACATGGTCGGCCGCCCCCGGTTGCACTCGGCGCAGGCGCCACAGCTCGCGATGGTCGAGAGCGCGACGTGGTCTCCGGCGGCGACATGCGTCACCCCCGCGCCCACGGCCTCCACCACTCCCGCGCCCTCGTGCCCGAGCACCACAGGCACGGGGAACGGAATCGTCCCGTCGATCACCGACAGATCGCTGTGGCAGAGCCCCGCCGCCGCGACGGCGACCAGCACCTCCCCCGGGCCCGGATCACGTATCTCCAGGTCATCGACGACGTCGACCTTCCGCCCGTCGAAAACGACACCCCTCATCGAGCCTCCCTCGGCAGACCGAGCACCCGCTCGGCGATGATGTTCCGCTGAATCTCGTCCGAGCCGCCGTAGATCGTGTCGGCCCGCGTGAAGAGGAAGAGCCGCTGCAGAGCGTCGAGTTCGTACGGTGACTCCTCGCTCCAGTCCCCCGGCCCCGCGGCCGCGGCAGCCCCCCGCACCCCCATCGCCAGCTCCCCGAGCCGCTGATGCCACCGGCCCCACAGCAACTTGGTGACGCTGGGCGCCCCCGCGTCACCACCAGAACTCCCAGAAGTCCCCGAACTCCCCGAACTCCCCAACGTACGCAGCGCGTTCCACCGCATGACCCGCAGCTCGGCCCACTGCCGCACCAGCCGGTCCCGCAGCACGGGATCGGACACGGCGGCCCCCGAATCAAGAGCGCACCGCACGACCCCCGCCAACTCCTCCGCGAAGCCGATCTGTTGGACCAGCGTCGAAACGCCCCGCTCGAACCCGAGCAGCCCCATGGCCACGCGCCACCCGTTGCCGGCGCCGCCCACCACATGCGAGGCACTGGCGACCGCCCCGTCGAAGAACACCTCGTTGAACTCGCTGGTCCCGGTCAACTGCCGGATGGGCCGCACCTCGATCCGCCCCGGCTGGTCCATCGGCACCAGCAGGAACGAGAGCCCCGCATGCCCCCGCGACCCGGGCTCGGTCCGAGCCAGCACAAAACACCAGTCGGCCTCGTGCGCGAGCGAGGTCCAGATCTTCTGCCCGGTCACCCGATACGAACCCGAGCCCAAGCCCGAGCCCAAGCCCGACCCCGACCCCGACCCGGCATCCAGCACCGCGGAAGTCCGCACCCCCGCCAGATCGGACCCCGCACCCGGCTCGCTGTACCCCTGGCACCACAGGGCCTCCCCGCGCGCGATGCCCGGCAGGAACTCGTCCCGCTGCTCCTGCGTGCCGTGCGCGAGGAGCGTCGGCGCGAGCAGGTTCTCGCCGATGTGCCCGTACCGCCCGGGTGCCCGGGCGCGCGCGTACTCCTCGGCCCAGACGACCTGCTGGGTCAGCGTCGCCCGCCGGTTCCCGTACGCGTCCGAACCCCACCCGAGCCCGATCCAGCCACCCCGCCCCAACTCCCGTTCCCAGGCGCGGCGTTCGGGACCGCCCTCGTGCTCACTCCCCGGCCCGCCCCGCCCGACCGCACCGGCGAAGTCGCCGCCGAGACGCCCGGCGAGCCATGCCCGCGCCTCGGCCCGGAACTCCTCGTCCTCGACGCCGAACCCGAAGTCCACGCCCCGGCCCGCCTACGCGCCCGGCCGCGCACCGGGCGCCGCGCCCGGCCCCGCGTTGGGCCGCTCCTTGGCCGCCGCCGCCTTCGCCATGGCTTCAAGCTGCGCCAGCATCGGCATGGGGTCGACTCCCACCGTCCCCGGCAGGAAGTCGGCGATCTTCTCCGGCGTCCAGCCGCCCTCCACATACCCGGCCCGCAGCTCCCGCGGCTGCGCCCACACCGCGATCTTCGGCCCCGCGACCGTATAGACCTGCCCGGTGATCTTCTCCTGCCGCGCCCGGTCGCTCAGCAGATAGGTGACGAGCGCGGCCACGTCCTCCGGCTCCCCGATCTCCTTCAGCTCCATCGGTACGTTCGCCGACATCCGCGTACGGGCAACAGGGGCAACGGCGTTGGCGGTCACCCCGTACTTGTTGAGCCCCAGCGCCGCACTGCGCACCAGCGAGATGATCCCGCCCTTGGCCGCGCTGTAGTTGGCCTGCGCGACGGATCCCTGGTGGTTGCCGCTGGTGAAGCCGATCAGTGTGCCCGTGCCCTGCTTCCGCATGACCGCCGACGCGGCCCTGAAGACGGTGAAGGTGCCCTTCAGATGGGTGGCGACCACCGGGTCCCACTCCTCCTCGGACATGTTGAAGAGCATCCGCTCGCGCAGGATCCCGGCCACGCACACGACACCGTCGATGCGTCCGTACTGCGCGAGCGCGACGTCGACGATCCGCTGGCCGCCCGCCATGGTGGAGATGTCGTCGGCGACGGCGACCGCCTCGCCGCCCGCGGCCTGGATCTCCTTGACCACGGCGTCGGCTATCTCGCTGGTCGGTGCGCCGCCCTCCATCGAGACGCCGTAGTCGTTGACGACGACCCTCGCCCCCTCGGCCGCCGCGGCGAGCGCGACGGCCCTGCCGATGCCGCGCCCGGCGCCGGTGACGGCCACCACCTTGCCTGCCAAGAAGTTCCCCACGTCCGGCCCCTTCCCGCGGTTTCTGACGGACCGTTAGATTCTATGACCCGTCAGATACCGAAAGACAAGCCCCGGGGAGGACTCATGTCGCTGCCGCCCGAGTTCCACGACATAGCCAAGCGCGTGAACAACTGGGGCCGTTGGGGCTCCGACGACGAGATCGGCACCCTCAACCTGATCACCGACGAGGTCGTACGCGAGGCCGCCGCCACCGTCCGCACCGGCCGCCGCGTCCCGCTCGCACTGCCCCTCAAAGAGGACGGCGTGCAGTCGGGCCTCATCCCCGGCCGGGTCAACCCCCTCCACTCCATGACCCAGATCAACCAGGAGCTCTTCGGCCCCGGCACGGTCGCCACCAGCGACGACGTCGTCACGATGAGCCTGCAGACCGCCACCCACTGGGACGCCCTCACCCACGTGTCGCACTCGGGGAAGATCTACAACGGCCGCCCCGCCGACTCCATCGCCCCGCACACCGGCGCCCAGTTCAGCGGCATCGACAAGGTGCCGCACCTCGTCTCGCGCGGCGTACTGCTCGACGTCGCCCGCGCCAAGGGCGTGGACCGGCTGCCGGGCGATCACGCGGTCACGCCCGAAGACCTGGCCGAGGCCGAGGAGTTCGGGGGCGTCACCGTCCGCGCCGGCGACATCGTCCTCGTACGCACGGGGCAGGTCCAGGTCTACCTGGCGGGCGACAAGCACGCGTACGGCTATCCGTCGCCGGGCCTCTCCGTCCGCACCCCGGAGTGGTTCCACGCGCGCGATGTCGCGGCGGTCGCCAACGACACCCTCACCTTCGAGATCTTCCCGCCCGAGATCGAGAACCTGTGGCTGCCGGTGCACGCGCTCGACCTCGTCGAGATGGGGATGCTGCAGGGCCAGAACTGGAATCTGGAAAAGTTGTCCACAGCCTGTGCAGAAGTTTCCCGCTACAGCTTCCTGCTCTCCGCGATGCCCGAGCCGTTCATCGGCGGCACGGGGTCGCCGGTGGCGCCGGTCGCGGTGCTGTGAGGTCGGCGGGGGCGGCCGTGCCGTGAACCCCGTAATGAGCCTTCGGATGGCGGCGCCCCGGCTCCCGCCCCGAGCGCGTTGCCGCACGCGCCGCCATCCGGCTCCGGCGACCAAGCCCTGTCACTTTCGGCCCCGAAGGGACTGACGCCGAATGGCGACCCACGTCTCGCCAAGGTCCGGGCCACACACACCACCGTCCCTCGGCGTCCCCTCGCGGCGAATCGCTGCACATAAGCGTGATCAATCGGACACGGTACGTCAACACCCGTCCGGTGATTAATGAATTATGCCGCTTTTGTGCCGACCGCGCACGGCCGCGCATCGTGGCACGCGACGGCGCATACAGGAGCCCGGCACGGGGCCAGGGGCGCCCACCGGAAGCTCAGACGGCCTCATACGCCACGTCGTCATAGGTCGTGCCGTCGAACGCCACCGCGCCGACTCCCTGCTCGCACCGGTCCACCTCGCACCAGATGCTCTTGCCGGCACCTTCGGGCTGCCAGCCCCAGCGGTCCGCGAGTCCGTCGACGAGTTCGAGGCCCCGGCCGTTGGTCTCCTCGCCGTCCGCGTGGCGCGGCCGCGGCGGTCGGGCGCTGGCGTCGGCGACCTCGACCCTGACGGTCCCCGCGCCCTGCCCCGCGGCCTCTTCGGCGACGTCCGGGGTGTCGGGGAGCACCATGCGCAGCACGGCCGGACAGCCCGTGTGCACAACGGCGTTGGTGACGAGCTCCGAGATCAGCAGGATCAACGTCTCGGCCAGTGGCTCATCGACTCCTATGCCGGAACCGGCGAGCCGCGAGCGCGCCCACCTGCGGGCCCGCCCCACTTCCGCGGGGTCGGGCCTGACCTCCAGCTGAACTTGAAGCACCTGCACCGCTCACACCATCCGAACCGGCGGACACATCGCCTCGCGACTCCACGGGGTCACGGAACGTGATCCCCTTGAGAGACAGCATGGTTGACGTTCAGTCACCCCAACAAGCGCTTCGGGCATATTCCAGCGCGAAGGAGTACGCGTGCGGCATACTGTGCGACGCGTGCCGTCGGGGGTCGAACAGGCGGGCGCGAGGCGCCTTCCTGCGCTGCGAGCGGCGCGCAACGCCGGGCCCGGAGCCGCCTCAGGGGCAACACCGGCATGGCTCGGCCTCAGAACCATTCGCATCCCACACAAGGTACCGGAGCGGAAGCCCGACTCCGTGCCGTGACGAGTCACGCCTAGGACACAACCCGATATCGACGCTCTGTAGCTTCCCCCCGCTTCACGGACTTCACAAGTCGATCACCCTCCGCACGGTGGCACCACAGTTCACAGTTCACACGCGGCGTCACGCCGAACGCGCAGCGTCACTTCGGACAGTGGGAGCCCGCCGCGTCACAGGGCCGCGGCCAGTTCCTCCTCCGACCGGGCCGCCGACCGGCCGAGGCCTGCCCGCACCCAGGCCCGCTTGAGATGCAGATGCACGTCCGCCTCCCAGGTGAACCCCATCCCGCCGTGCACCTGCAGACAGTCCCGGGCGTTGCGCACCGCCGCCTCGTCGGCGAGCAGCTTGGCCCCGGCGATCTCCAGTACGTCACTGGTGACGGCCGCGGCGTACACGGCACCGCGGGCGACCTCGGTACGGACGAGCATCTGCGCACACAGATGCTTCACGGCCTGGAACCCCCCGATGGCCTGCCCGAATTGGGTACGTTCCCGGGCATACCGGACAGCCATCTCCAGCGTCTTCCCGGCGGACCCGAGCTGCTCGGCGGCGATCAGCAAATCGCCCGCCGCAATTGTCTTGGGCAGGCGTCCCGCAGGGCGGGACGGGTGGGCAAGACCCCCACTGCCGGGCAACCGATGAAGCGGCGTCAGGGGATCCAGCGACCGAAACGGAACAGCACCATCGACCTCCCCCAGGACAACATCCGCTTCATCCAGCCAAGGGACCAGCGAACCAAGGGGGCAAGTGACCACCACCTCCCCCGCCGCAGCCCCCTGCAAGGACCCCGCGGCGAGGAACGTCCCCACCAGCGGCCCCGTCAGCAACACCCGCCCCGCCTCCTCGAAGACCAACACCGCCTCAGGAAGCCCCAGTCCGACCCCGCCATCCGCCTCCGGCACCATCAGCGAGAAGAACCCCGCGTCCCCCAGCTCCTTCCACAAACCCCGGTCCAGAGAAGAGCCCTCGTCCAAGGCGGCCCGCGCATCGAACCGCCCCTCGAGGAGATCCCGTACCCCACCCCGCAACGCCCGCTGATCCTCAGTGAGTTGGAAATCCATACGCTCCCTCACCGCCCCTTGGGGAGGCCGAGTATCCGCTCGGCCACGATGTTCTGCTGGATCTGCGAGGTCCCGGCGGCGATCGTGTACGAGAGGGACGAGAGCCGGTCCAGGGTCCACTCGTGGTCCAGGTCCAAGGCACCCGCCCCCAGCACTTCCCCCGCCGCCTCGTAAAGCTCCTGCCGCGCATGCGAGTACCGCAGTTTGAAAACCGAACCCCCCACCCCCGGCACACCCCCCGACCGCTGCGACTCGCTCACGTTCCACTGGGTGAGCCGCCACAGCGCCCCGAACTCGGCGCTCAGCCTGCCAAGCCTGCGCCGCAGCACCGCGTCGTCCCAGCGCCCGTTCTTGCGGGCCTCGCGGGCAAGATCGCCCAGGACGCGGCGGCAGGCGACGACCTCCCCCACGAAGGCCGTCCCCCGCTCGTAGGAGAGCGTCACCATCGTCACGCGCCAGCCGTCGTTCTCCGCGCCGACCCGGTTGGCGACCGGCACCCGCACCTCGTCGAGGAACATCTCGGCGAACTCCGTGGAGCCGGCGAGCGTGCGCAGCGGGCGGACCGTGATCCCGGGGGCGTCCATCGGCATCGCGAGCCAGGAGATGCCGCGGTGCTTCGGCACGGCCTCGCTCACCGGTGTCGTACGCACGAGGAGCTCGCACCAGTCGGCGACCTCCGCGTGCGAGGTCCAGATCTTGGACCCGCTCACCACGTAGTGGTCGCCGTCCCGCCACGCGCGCGTGCGCAGCGACGCGAGGTCCGATCCGGCGTCCGGCTCGCTGAAGCCCTGGCACCACACCTCGTCGCCGCGCAGGACGGGCGGCAGCCAGCGTGCCCGCTGTTCGGGCGTGCCCTCGGATGCGATGGTCGGGCCCGCGTGCAGCAGGCCCACGAAATTCGCGCCTACGTAGGGCGCTCCCGCCTTCTCCGTCTCCTCCAGGAAGATCAGGTGCTGCGTGGGTGTCGCCCCCTGGCCGCCCGCGTCGGCCGGCCAGTGCAGGCCCGCGTACCCGGCGTCGTACAGCCTGCGCTGCCACCCCATGTCGTACGCGCGCCGCCCCGGCCAGTCCAGCGGGTCGGGGCGCGGCGGCAGTTCGGGGAGCGTCCGGGCGAGCCATGCGCGCAGCCGCGCCCGGAAGTCCTCCTCTTCCTCCGTGTACGTGAGATCCACGCCGACGCCGCCTACTTGTCCCGGTCCAGGTCCAGGCCCAGCATGCGGATCGCGTTGCCCCGCATCAGCTTGTAGATCGTCTCGTCGTCGAGGCCCTTGACGTGGTCGAGGGCGACTTCCTTGGTGTTGGGGAAGGTCGAGTCGACGTGCGGATAGTCCGTCTCGAAGGTCGCGTTGTCGCGGCCGACCACGTCCAGCGACGCGACGCCGTGCTTGTCGCGGAAGAAGCAGCAGAACATCTGGCGGTAGTAGTACGTCGACGGCGGCTCGGGGATCAGGTCGCGGACGCCGCCCCAGGCGCGGTGCTCCTCCCATACGTCGTCGGCGCGTTCGAGGGCGTACGGGATCCAGCCCATCTGGCCCTCGCTGTACGCCAGTTTGAGCTGCGGGAACTTCACGAGCACGCCGCTGAAGAGGAAGTCCATCATCGAGGCCATCGCGTTGTTGAAGGACAGCGCGGCCTGCACGGCGGGCGGGGCGTCCGGAGACGCGGCGGGCATCTGGGAGCTGGACCCGATGTGCATGTTGACGACCGTGCCGGTCTCCTGGCAGATCGCGAAGAACGGGTCCCAGTAGCCGGAGTGGATGGAGGGCAGGCCCAGATAGGTCGGGATCTCGGAGAAGGTGACGGCCCGCACCCCCCGCGCCGCGTTCCGCTTGATCTCGGCGACGGCGAGGTCGATGTCCCAGAGGGGGATGATGCAGAGCGGGATGAGGCGCCCGCCACTGTCGCCGCACCACTCCTCGACCATCCAGTCGTTGTACGCGCGCACGCAGGCCAGGGCGACCTCCTTGTCGTGCGCCTCGGCGAAGGTCTGGCCGCAGAACCGCGGGAAGGTGGGGAAGCAGAGGGACGCCTCGACGTGGTTGAGGTCCATGTCCTTGAGGCGTTCGACGGGATCCCAGCAGCCGCGTCGCATCTCCGCGCGGGTGATGCCTTCCAGGGTCATCTCGTCGCGGTCGAAGCCGACGGCCGCGATGTTGCGCTTGTACGGGAACTTGAGGTCTTCGTAGATCCACCAGTCGGTGGGCGGCCCGTCCGGGTCCATCGTGATCTGGTACTTGCCCGCCACATAGGCGAGTTCGCCGATGCCCGCGGTGAGGGGCTTGGGGCCGCGGTCGCGGTATTTGGCGGGCAGCCAGGTCTCGAAGAGATGCGCGGGTTCGATCACATGGTCGTCGACGCTGACGATCCGGGGAAGCTCGGTCATGGTGTCCTGCCTTTCAAGGCGCCTCCGGTCATCCCTCCGGCCACTCCGGGCGATCTGATGACCCGTCAGATAGCAGGCTAGCCCCGCACCCCTGGACCGACAAGGCGGTGAGCCTTACGCTCTCCGCACGATCTGACTGTCCGTCAGTTAGGCGCAGCTTCGGTTCCGGCCACGAGGGGATCGCATCGCATGAGTACCTCGAGCAGCTCGAGCACCGCAGAGAACGAGACCGCCCACGCGCTCGGCGCATCCCGCACCCTCTGGGAGCTCATCGAACGCCGCGCCGCGCTCACCCCCGACGCCCCGGTCCTCGTCCAGGCCGCCGCCGATCCCGCCGACGACCGCACGCTCACCTTCGGCCGACTGCGGGACCGCTGCGAGCGCGTGGCCGCCGGCCTGTACGAGATGGGCGTACGCCCCGGCACCGTGGTCGCCTGGCAGCTGCCGACCCGCATCGAGACCGCCCTGTTGTCCTTCGCGCTGGCCCGCATCGGCGCCGTGCAGTCGCCGGTCATCCCCTTCTACCGCGACCGCGAGGTCGGCTTCGCGCTGCGCGAGTCGAAGGCCGAGTTCTTCGCCGTGCCCGGGGTGTGGCGGGGCTTCGACCACACGGAGATGGCACACCGGCTCGGCGCGCGGGGCGTCTTCGAGGCGTACGCGTACGACGATCTGCCCGACGCCGATCCATCCGTACTGCCGTCCGCGCCCTCCGACGGCACATCGGTGCGCTGGATCTACTGGACCTCGGGCACCACGTCCGACCCCAAGGGCGTGCTGCACACCGACCGTTCACTGATCGCGGGCGGGTCCTGCCTGGCCCACGCCCTGCATCTGAAGGTGTCGGACGTCGGCTCGATGGCGTTCCCCTTCGCGCACATCGCCGGGCCCGACTACACCGTGATGCTGCTGCTGTACGGCTTCCCGGCGGTCATGTTCGAGCAGTTCGCGCTGCCGGACGCGCTCGACGGCTACCGGCGGCACGGCGTGACCGTGGCGGGCGGGTCGACCGCGTTCTACTCGATGTTCCTCGCCGAGCAGCGCAAGCTCCCGGCGGGCGAGAAGGTCATCCCCACCCTGCGCCTCCTCGCGGGCGGCGGGGCACCGAAGCCGCCGGAGATCTATCACGCGGTCGTACGCGAGATGGGGTGCCGGCTCACCCACGGCTACGGCATGACCGAAGTGCCGATGATCACGATGGGCGCTCCGGACGACACTCCGGAGAACCTCGCCACGACGGAGGGACTCCCCCCGGAGGGGATGGAGATCCGGGTCACGGACGCCGAGGGCAAGGAGGTGCCCGCCGGGGTCGACGGCGAGGTGCGGCTGCGCGGGGAGGCCGTCTGCCAGGGGTACTTGGACCCGCGGCAGAGCGCGGAGGTCTTCGACGCGGACGGCTTCCTGATCACCGGGGACCTGGGGCATGTGAAGCCGACGGGGCATCTGGTCCTGACCGGCCGGGCCAAGGACATCATCATCCGCAAGGGCGAGAACATCTCGGCGAAGGAGATCGAGGATCTCCTGCACGGGCACCCTGCGGTGGGCGATGCGGCGGTCATTGGGCTCCCCGATGCCGAGCGGGGGGAGCGGGTTTGTGCCGTCATCGAGCAGCGCGGTGCTCCCGGAGAACTGACCCTGGACTCCGTGACCGCGTATCTCCGCGGGGAGGGGCTTTCCACGTACAAGTTGCCCGAGCAGCTTGAGGTCGTGGAGGCCCTTCCCCGGAACGAGACTCTTCGGAAGGTGCTGAAGTACAAGTTGCGGGAGCGGTTCTCTCAGGGCTGAGGCGGTTCTTCACTGCGAGTACGTGGTGGTTGCTCGCGCAGTTCCCCGGGGCCCCGCGGGGGGCGCCCCCGCGGGGGGGGTGATGAGTAGCCCGTGTGGAAGCGGCGGCCAGGGGCGCCACGGGACGGGGGCGAGACCGTGGCGGGGAGGGGCA
>NZ_JBHYIG010000311.1:0-11140 GCF_042740015.1 Streptomyces sp. NPDC059037 | reverse complement strand
CCACCACCCTGTACGGGTGGTGGGACCGGCCCATTTGCGTGAATCCCCCCGTGCCGGAGCTTGCGGACCACCCCCCGTCTCGATCATGTCGAGGACGACAAGCGTGGAGGTACGCCCGTGACAAGCACCCTTTTCAGAACGAAGACCGTCGAGCAGTCCATCCGGGACACCGAAGAGCCCGAGCACGCGCTCAAGAAGTCGCTCTCCGCCTTCGACCTCATGGTCTTCGGCGTCGGAGTCATCATCGGCACCGGCATCTTCGTCCTGACCGGCAAGGTGGCCAAGGAGAACGCGGGGCCCGCGACCGCGCTCGCGTTCGTCGCCGCAGGCATCGTCTGCGCGCTTGCGGCCCTGTGCTACGCCGAGTTCGCCTCGACCGTCCCGGTGGCCGGGTCGGCGTACACCTTCGCCTACGCCTCCATCGGTGAGCTGCCCGCCTGGATCATCGGCTGGGACCTCGTCCTCGAATTCGCCCTCGGCACGGCCGTCGTCGCGGTCGGCTGGTCCGGATATGTGCGCTCCCTGATGGACAACGCGAACTGGCATCTCCCGAATGCCCTGGAAGGCCCCGACATTCCAGGCGGCAGCTTCGACATCCTGGCCTTCCTGCTGGTCCTGGTGCTGACCGCGATCCTGGTGGTCGGCATGAAGCTGTCCGCCAACATCACCGCGGTCGTCGTGGCCATCAAGGTGACGGTGGTCATGATCGTGATCATCGCGGGTCTCTTCTTCATCGTGGGTGACAACTACTCGCCGTTCATCCCCGACGCGGTGACCCCGGAGGTCGGGGTGGGCTGGGAAGACGCCCCCATGGTCCAGCTGATGTTCGGCTACGAACCCACCAACTTCGGCGTCATGGGCATCTTCACCGCCGCCTCCGTCGTCTTCTTCGCCTTCATCGGCTTCGACGTGGTCGCCACCGCCGCCGAGGAGACCAAGAACCCGCAGCGCGACATGCCGCGCGGCATCCTCGGCTCGCTCCTCATCTGCACGGTCCTTTACGTGGCCGTCTCGCTCGTGGTCACCGGCATGCAGCACTACACCAAACTGTCCGTCAGCGCGCCCCTCGCCGAAGCCTTCAAGGCCACCGGTCACCCCTGGTACGCCGGCGCCATCAGCTTCGGTGCCGCCGTCGGCCTGACCACCGTGTGTCTGATCCTGCTGCTCGGGCAGACGCGTGTGTTCTTCGCGATGAGCCGCGACGGTCTGCTGCCGCGCTTCTTCTCCGTCACGCACCCGCGCTTCAAGACGCCTTATCGGCCGACCATCCTCCTTGGCGTCCTCATCGCCGTCATCGCGGGTTTCACCAGCATCAACGAGCTCGCGACCCTGGTGAACATCGGCACCCTCTTCGCGTTCGTCGTCGTGGCCATCGGCGTGATCGTCCTGCGCCGCACCCGCCCCGAACTGCACCGCGCCTTCCGCACCCCGCTGGTGCCGCTGGTGCCCATCCTCTCGGTCGCCGCCTCGGTGTGGCTGATGCTGAACCTGCCGGGCGAGACATGGCTGCGGTTCGGCATCTGGATGGTGATCGGCTTCATCGTCTACTTCCTGTACGGGCGTTCGCACAGCCGGATGGGCAAGAGCGGGGGCGCACTCCAGGCCGACGACGCTCTGTAGCCGCCGCGGTCTCTTGCCGTCGATCGACCGGCCCCGTATGTCCCGCTCTTATGGGAACTGCGGGGCCGGATAGCGTGCACCCCATGCTCGCCGAGCCCTCCGCGTCCCTACGCTCCGTGCGCGCCCCTTGGGTGCCGCGCCCCCGCACGGAGCACGCACCGGCGCCCCGCCGCCCGTACTTCAGGCGCCTGCTCCCGCTCCTCGCCGCGCTGGCCTGCCTCACCCGGGTGCCCTCCTTCCGGTGGCCGCTGTGGAGCCCGGACGAGGGCTATCTCGCCGTCCAGGCAAGGATGTTGGCGGACGGCGGCACGCTCTACGAAACGGTCGTCGACCGCAAGCCGCCGCTCGTCCCCTGGCTGTACGAAGGGGCCTTCGCGCTCTGCGGCGACGCGAGCCTGCTCCCGCTGAAGCTGCTCGCGGTCGCGGCCCAGCTCGCCACCGCCGTCCTCCTCACGTGTGTCGCCCGGCGCCGCTGGGGCGACGGGGCGGGCCGCACGGCCGGCGTGCTGTACCTCCTGATCTCGGTCGGCCTGAACCCGGAGGACGTACAGGCGGCCACCTTCGAGGTGTTCATGCTGCCCTGCACGGCGGCCGCCCTGTGGTGCGCCGACCGCCGGCGGTGGGCTCTGGCCGGGGCCGCGGTGGCCTGCGCGTTCCTGGCCAAGCAGACCGGGGGAGCGACGCTGGTGCCGGTGGCGTGGCTGCTGTGGCGCTCGGGGGGCAGCCGAAGGGACTTACTGCGCCTGGGAGTTGGGCTGTGCGGCCCGGTCCTCGCGGCGGCCGCGGTCACCGACCCGGCCGGTTTCCTCTTCTGGACGGTGACGGGATCGGGCGCCTACGCCTCCTTCACCGGGTCCGAACTCCACGTGCTCGTCCGGGGTTTGACCAACACGGCGATCCTCGCGGCGGCCTGCGCCGGGATCATCCCGCCCGTCGTACGCGTCCTGCGCGTCGCGCGCACCGGCTCGGCGGAGCTGTGGCTCTGGCTCGCCTCGTCGGCGGGCGCGGTCCTGGCCGGCTTCCACTTCTTCGGCCACTACTACCTCCAACTCACCCCACCGCTCGCCCTGTTGGGCACCGCGGCGCTCCAGATCCTGCCCCGCGAGCGCACCCTGACGGCGGTGTCCGTGACGGCCGGGGCGTGTGTCCTGTTCCTGGCCTGGGGGATGCTGGCGCCGCGCCCCGAACTGGCGCACGCCGAGCGGATCGCCGACGAGGTACGGTCGCGCACAACCCCGCGTGAACGGGTACTGCTCTGGGGGATACACCCCGAGACGTACTGGCTCGCCGACCGCGACCCCGCGAGCCGCTATCTGACCGCGGGGCTCCTGACCAACTACAGCGGCGGCCGCAACGGCCCCCAGGTGGGCGAGAAGTACGCGGTTCAGGGCGCCTGGCCGGTCTTCCGCGCCGAGCTCGCGGCCGCGCCGCCCGCGCTGATCGTCGACGACTCGCGGGACAAGCCGTTCGCCCCGGAGCGGGTGCCTTCACTGCGCCGGGTGCTCGCGGCGGGCTACACGCCGGTGGCGACGGTGGACGGCGCGGTGATCTACTCCCGGACCTACTCCCGCCCGGCGTCGGGCTGACGCACGCTGCGCGGGGAGTTCGGTCGCCCGGTGGCTGTGGTGGGCGCGGTGGCTGGTGTGGGCGCGGTGCTCGCCCGGTGGGCGCAGTGATCTACTCCCGGACCTACTCCCGCCCGGCATCGGGCTGACGCACGCTGCGCGGGCCAAGGTACCGCGCGCCGAGATCCGTCACCCTGCGGCGCAGCTCGCGGTCGGCGGTGACGACGACGCAGGCCCGGTCGGAGCCCCGCAGCGCCACCAGCTCCACGATCCGGTCGTCCCCGCTGCCGGGCGCCGAGTCGACGCGTACGCCCGGCACGGACTCCACACCGCGGGCCCGCCCCTCGACGACGAGCACGACGTCCAGCGGGCCCGGAAGCCCGGGAAGGCCCTCGTCCGCGTACGGCACCAGACGGTCCCGCAGCCGCTCGGCGGCCCCGCGCCGGTCGCGCCACCAGCCGTCGGGGACCGAGCCGACGACGTTCGCCGCGTCGACGACGAGCAGAGTTGTCATGGCGCAACCCTGGCACACCAAGGGTCCGGGCCCCGACCGGCGGCCGTGCGCACCAAACGTAGACTTGTGGGCCGTCGGCCCCAGGACATGCCCGGCCCCGAACCCCGGACAGTCCCCAGGCCACGACCAGCGAACGCTCGAAGGAAGGTCGGCGCCGAGTCATGCCGCAGAGGTCAGCCCCCAGGCCCGGGCAGGAGCCCGCCCACCCGGCCGGCGGCGACCGCGCCGCGACCGGTACGCCCGAGACCGGCCGCTGGCTGCTGCGCGGCAAGGACGACCGGCTCACCGCGTACGCCCGCACGGACGGGGGCCTGCTGCGCTGGACGGAGACCCGCCCCGGCGGCCCCGACTGGACGGGCCCCGACTTCTTCGCCGCACCGGACATCACCCACCTCACCCTGGCCCAGGGCGCCGACGGATACGTGCACTTCATCGGCCTGCGCCGGCGCCCGAAGCCGGGCGGCGCGGACCCCGAGGTCGACGTCGTGCACGCCATCCAGTACCAGTCGGGGCGCCCGCTGATGGACTGGCGCTCGCTCGGCAACCCGCACACCAAGCTCGTCGAGCGCGCCCCGCACCTCGGCGCCCCGACCGCCGCGGTGGACGCCGCGGGCACGGTCCACGTCTTCGTACGGGACGCGGTGAACAGCGTCCGGCTGCGGCGCGAGGGCAAGGGCGGCCAGTGGGAGGGCTGGAAGGACTTCAAGGTCCGCCAGGTCCTCGACGGCATCGTGGCCGTCGCCACCTCGACGGGACGCGTGGCGGTCTTCGGGCCCGCGGCCGACAAGACGCTGCACTGGGCCCAGGAGAAGCAGGGCGGCGAGTTCGTGCGCGGCGACGACATCCCGCTGGCCCCGGCCCCCGGCTCGGGCACGGCCCTGGAGACCGCGGCGGACGGCCTCACCTACTACGCGGCCGACGCCCGCGCCACGGGCGTCCAGGCCCACCGCTCCGACGCCGCCCCGATCCCCCTGAGCGGCACCCCCGACCCGGGCCCAACGGCCGCCCTGCGCGCCACGATCGACGGCCACGACTGCACGATCCTCGCCCACCGCACCCGTACCGGACGCCCCGCACTCGCGGCGTTCCCCACGGAGCGCGAGGAGGCGGGCCTGTGGTGGTCCGAGACCGGCGAACCGTGCCTGGGCTCACCGGCGTTGGCGCTCGACGCGCGCGGGCGGGTGGTGCTCGCGGCGATCGGCGAGGACGGCACGCTGCGCATCGCACGGCAGAAGGCGGAGCCGGGCCTCGCCCTGGACGCGTGGACGCGGGTCTGAACCGTACGTCGCATAACGCGGGGCTCGGCGAGTGGGTGTCCGGTCGGACGCGGACCGGACACCCCTCTCACCGTTCAGGAGTCACTGCTCAGGCGTTACGCGGGAACGCTCGCCAGGCCCTGCTCAAGGAACTTCTTGCCGGTGACCCGCTCGCTGACGCCGGCCCGGTCCAGGTACGGCGTGATGCCGCCCAGGTGGAAGGGCCAGCCGGCGCCGGTGATCAGGCACAGGTCGATGTCCTGTGCCTCGGCGACGACACCCTCGTCGAGCATGAGCCCGATCTCCTGCGCCACGGCGTCGAGCACGCGGTCGCGGGTCTGCTCCTCGGTCAGGACGACATCGCCCTGCTTGAGGAGAGCGGCGACCTCCGGGTCGAGCTCCGGCTTCCCGCTGTCGTACACGTAGAAGCCGCGCTTGCCGGCCTTGACGACGGCCGCGAGGTTCGGGGACACCGTGAAGCGCTCCGGGAAGGCGCGGTTCAGGGTCTCCGACACATGCAGGCCGATGGCCGGGCCGACCAGCTCCAGGAGCACCAGCGGCGACATCGGCAGACCGAGCGGCTCGACGGCCTTCTCGGCGACGGCGACCGGGGTGCCCTCGTCGATGACGTTCTGGATCTCGCCCATGAAGCGGGTGAGGATGCGGTTCACGACGAACGCCGGGGCGTCCTTCACGAGCACCGCGGTCTTCTTCAGCTTCTTGGCGACACCGAAGGCCGTGGCCAGCGATGCGTCGTCCGTCTGCTCGCCGCGGACGATCTCCAGGAGCGGGAGGATCGCGACCGGGTTGAAGAAGTGGAAGCCGACGACCCGCTCGGGGTGCTTCAGCTTCGACGCCATCTCGGAGACCGAGAGCGAGGAGGTGTTGGTGGCGAGGATGGCGTGCGCCGGAGCGACGGCCTCCACCTCGGCGAACACCTGCTGCTTGACGCCGATCTCCTCGAAGACGGCCTCGATGATGAAGTCGGCGTCGGAGAAGCCCTCGGCCTTGTCCAGGACACCGGAGACCAGACCCTTGAGACGGTTGGCCTTGTCCTGGTTGACGCGACCCTTGAGGAGCAGCTTGTCGATCTCGGCGTGGACGTAGCCCACACCCTTGTCGACGCGCTCCTGGTCGATGTCGGTCAGGACGACCGGCACCTCGAGGCGGCGCAGGAAGAGCAGCGCGAGCTGCGAGGCCATCAGGCCCGCGCCGACGACGCCGACCTTGGTGACCGGACGCGCCAGGTTCTTGTCCGGGGCACCCGCCGGGCGCTTGGCGCGCTTCTGTACGAGGTTGAACGCGTAGAGCCCGCTGCGCAGTTCGCCACCCATGATGAGGTCGGCGAGCGCGACGTCCTCCGCGTCGAAGCCCTTCTGCAGGTCGCCGTCCTTGGCGGCCTCGATGATCTCCAGGGCGCGGTAGGCGGCCGGGGCCGCACCGTGCACCTTGGAGTCGGCGATGCCGCGGCCGCGCGCGACGGCGGCGTCCCAGCCCTCGCCGCGGTCGATCTCGGGGCGCTCCACCGTGAGCGAGCCGTTGAGGACGGAGGCCGTCCAGATCAGCGACTGCTCCAGGAAGTCGGCGCCCTCGAAGATGGCGTCGGCGATGCCGAGCTCGAAGACCTGCTTGCCCTTGAGCTGGCGGTTCTGGTTCAGCGAGTTCTCGATGATGACCGAGACGGCCTTGTCGGCACCGATCAGGTTCGGGAGCAGCGCACAGCCGCCCCAGCCCGGGACCAGACCGAGGAAGACCTCGGGCAGCGAGAAGGCGGGCAGCGCCTTGGAGACGGTGCGGTAGGAGCAGTGCAGACCGACCTCGACGCCACCGCCCATCGCGGCACCGTTGTAGTAGGCGAAGGTCGGCACGGCGAGGCCGGACAGACGCTTGAACACGTCGTGCCCGCTCTTGCCGATGACGAGCGCGTCCTCGTGCTTCTTGAGGATCTCGACGCCCTTGAGGTCGGCGCCGACGGCGAAGATGAACGGCTTGCCGGTGATGCCGGCGCCGACGATCGTGCCCTCGGCCGCCTCCTTCTCGACCTGGTCGATGGCGGCGTTGAGGTTCGCCAGCGAGCCGGGGCCGAAGGTGGTCGGCTTGGTGTGGTCGAAGCCGTTGTCGAGCGTGATGAGCGCGAAGCGCCCGGCGCCCGCGGGCAGGTCGAGGTGGCGTACGTGCGCCTGGGTGACGACCTCGTCCGGGAACAGCTCGGCCGCGCCCTTCAGAAGCTCAGCGGTGTTGGTGCTCACTTGCTGCCTCCGTTGAAGTTCGGGTTCTCCCAGATGACCGTGGCGCCCATGCCGAAGCCGACGCACATGGTCGTCAGGCCGTAGCGGACCTCGGGCTGCTCCTCGAACTGCCGCGCCAGCTGCGTCATCAGACGTACGCCGGAGGAGGCGAGGGGGTGGCCGTACGCGATGGCGCCGCCGTACTGGTTGACGCGCGCGTCGTCGTCGGCGATGCCGTAGTGCTCGAGGAAGGCGAGCACCTGGACGGCGAAGGCCTCGTTGATCTCGAAGAGACCGATGTCGTCGATGGTCAGGCCCGCCTGGGCGAGCGCCTTCTCCGTGGCCGGGATCGGCCCGTAGCCCATGACCTCGGGCTCGACACCCGCGAAGGCGTACGAGACGAGGCGCATCTTGACCGGCAGGTTGTTCTCGCGGGCGAAGTCCTCGGAGGCGATGATCGACGCCGTGGCGCCGTCGTTGAGGCCCGCGGCGTTGCCGGCGGTGACGCGGCCGTGCGTACGGAAGGGCGTCTTCAGACCCGAGAGGTTCTCGAGCGTCGTCCCCGGGCGCATCGGCTCGTCGGCGGTGGCCAGACCCCAACCGGTCTCACCGGCCTCGGCGTTCGTCCGGCGTACGGAGACCGGCACCAGGTCCTGCTGGATCTTGCCGTTGGCGTACGCCTTGGCGGCCTTCTCCTGCGAGCGCACCGCGTACTCGTCGGAGCGCTGCTTGGTGATGCTCGGGTAGCGGTCGTGCAGGTTCTCGGCGGTCATGCCCATGAAGAGGGCGGACTCGTCGACGAGCTTCTCGCTCACGAACCGCGGGTTCGGGTCGACGCCCTCGCCCATGGGGTGGCGGCCCATGTGCTCGACACCACCGGCGATGACGGCGTCGTACGCGCCGAACGCGATGGAGCCGGCCGTCGCCGTCACGGCGGTCAGGGCGCCGGCGCACATGCGGTCGATCGAGTAGCCCGGCACGGACTGGGGCAGGCCCGCCAGGATCCCGGCCGTGCGGCCCAGCGTCAGGCCCTGGTCGCCGATCTGCGTGGTCGCGGCGATGGCGACCTCGTCGATCTTGGCGGGGTCGAGGGCCGGGTTGCGGCGCAGCAGCTCCCGGATGGCCTTCACGATGAGGTCATCCGCACGGGTCTCGTGGTAGATGCCCTTCGGGCCCGCCTTGCCGAACGGGGTGCGGACGCCATCAACGAAGACGACGTCCCTGACGGTACGAGGCACGATGGCTCTCCTCCAGGGTGCGGGTGCGCCTGCGGCGCGCTTCCGGGAACCATGCTACTTGTCGGTAACTAGGCTGCCCAGTCCCGGTTCGGGGAGGCGAAGGTCACACTTGGCCTGCGGCCTGACTGGGCGGGGCGTTCCGGCCCCCGGGGCAGGGCGCGCTGATCCCCCGGCTGCCGCCGGGCGGGTGCGCCGATGCGTCCCGGCTGCCGCCGGGCGGGCTGTCCTGTCCCGCCGCTTCGCGGCGGATCCTTTCCCGCCCACCCACCCGATTACCCGGCATCCGCCATGGGCGTGCGGGGCCGCGCATCCGTTCGCAAACGCGAGCCACCCACCCGCCCTCCCCGTGTTGCGGGGTAATCGGGTGGGTGGGTGGGAGAGATCCGCCGCGCAGCGGCGGCTCAGCCGATGGCCGTCACCAGCACCGGAGTGACCTGGGTGATCTGCCAGGGGCGCGCGCCGTGCGAGGCCAGCGCCTCCGCGACGGAATCCGCGTCCACCTGGGCCGGCGGTTCCCAGCACACCCTTCGTACCGTGTCCGGAGTGATCAGGTTCTCCTGAGGCATGTTCAGCTCCTCGGCCAGCGCCGAGACCGCCGCCCGCGCGGCCGAGAGGCGCGCCGCGGCCGCCGGGTCGCGGTCCGCCCAGGAGCGGGGCGGCGGGGGCCCGGACACGGCCTGCCCCGGCTGCGGCAGCTCGGAGTCGGGCAGGGCCTTGGCCCGGTCCACCGCGGCCTGCCACTGCTCGAGCTGGCGCCGCCCCATGCGGTGCCCGAAGCCGGTGAGCCCGGCGAGCGCGTGCACGTTCGGCGGCAGCGAAAGCGCCGCCTCGACGATCGCGCCGTCGCTCAGCACCTTGCCCGGCGACACGTCACGCCGCTGGGCCACCTTGTCGCGCGCGGTCCACAGTTCGCGTACGACCGCCATCTGGCGACGCCGCCGCACCTTGTGCATCCCGGACGTACGACGCCAGGGGTCCTTGCGCGGCGGCGCGGGCGGCGCGGAGGCGATCGCGTCGAACTCCTCGCGGGCCCACTCCAGCTTGCCCTGCCGGTCGAGCTCCTTCTCCAGGGCGTCGCGCAGGTCGACGAGGAGCTCCACGTCCAGCGCCGCGTACCGCAGCCACGGCTCGGGCAGCGGGCGCGTCGACCAGTCGACGGCCGAGTGTCCCTTCTCCAGGACGAAGCCGAGCACCCCCTCGACCATCGCGCCGAGGCCGACCCGGGGGAACCCGGCGAGCCGTCCCGCGAGCTCCGTGTCGAAGATGCTGGTCGGGATCATGCCTATTTCGCGGAGGCAGGGCAGGTCCTGAGTGGCGGCGTGCAGGACCCACTCCGTACCGGAGATCGCCTCGCCGAGCCCCGAGAGGTCGGGGCAGGCGACGGGGTCGATCAGGGTGCTGCCCGCGCCTTCGCGGCGCAGCTGCACGAGGTAGGCGCGCTGGCCGTACCGGTATCCGGACGCGCGCTCGGCGTCCACGGCCACGGGGCCACTGCCTGCCGCGAACGCGGCGATCACCTCGGCGAGGGCGGTCTCGTCGGCGACCACCGGGGGGATGCCATCACGCGGCTCGTCCAAAGGGATCGGCGCCGATTCGACGTCGTCCGGAGGGCCGCCTCCGGTGGTTCGCAGTGAGCTGTCTGCTGCGGTCTCTTGGGCGTCGGTCACCTGTCAAGGGTATCTGTGTATGCACAGCACCCGTCGACGGAACGTTCCGTCGACGGGTGTGCGAGGGGTGTAAATGAGTCAGTGGATGATTCCGGTGCGCAGGGCCACCGCTACCATCCCGGCCCGGTCACCCGTGCCGAGCTTGCGCGCGATACGGGCGAGGTGACTCTTCACGGTCAGGGCGGAGAGCCCCATGGAGACGCCGATGGCCTTGTTCGACTGGCCCTCGGCGACGAGGCGGAGCACCTCGACCTCGCGGCCGGACAGCTCGCGGTAGCCGCCGGGGTGGCTCGGGGCGCCCGGGGGGCGGCGGTGCATTCGGGCGGCGGCCGAGCCGATGGGCGCGGCGCCGGGACGGGTGGGGAGACCGACATTGGTACGGGTACCGGTGACGACATAGCCCTTCACACCGCCCGCGAGGGCGTTGCGTACGGCGCCGATGTCGTCGGCGGCGGAGAGCGCGAGGCCGTTGGGCCAGCCCGCCGCGCGGGTTTCGGAGAGGAGCGTCAGGCCGGAGCCGTCGGGGAGGTGGACGTCTGCGACGCAGATGTCACGGGGGTTGCCGATGCGGGGACGAGCCTCCGCGATCGACGAGGCCTCGATCACGTCGCGCACACCGAGCGCCCACAGGTGGCGGGTGACGGTGGAGCGGACACGTGGGTCGGCCACGACGACCATGGCGGTCGGCTTGTTCGGGCGGTAGGCGACCAGGCTTGCGGGCTGCTCGAGGAGAACGGACACCAGGCCTCCTGGGGTGCGGGACGGAACCGGCTCGGGGATGAAGCCGGAACGAACCGTGCTTTCAAGGTCACCAACCTCTTCGGCACCAAACCCGCCCGCCTTTAGAGAATGATCACGATTTGGTGAGTAACAATTCGGACCATTCGGACACATGATCGATCATCCGAAGATCAACCCGAATCGGAGTCGCTGCGGAAACTTACCCGCGGTGTGGGGGGGTGTCACCGAGAACCGAGCGGGGGGGCGCGGGGAGAGATCTCCGGGGGCCCCCCCCCGGGGGCGGACACACACCGACCCACGCGCCCCCACCC
>NZ_JBHYIG010000310.1:9229-11175 GCF_042740015.1 Streptomyces sp. NPDC059037 | reverse complement strand
TCTCCAACCGCACGCCGGAATCCTCTATCCTGCTTGGTCTCGTGGGCTCGGTTATGTGTATACGCGACAGGACCGGGGCAGCGAGCTGCCCTGGTCTATCCCGGCCCCAAGGCCCCCCAAACCAACGGGGCGAACCTCATGAACACCAGGCACGTGATGAACCACCCGGCGCAGCTCCCCCGCATGACGTCTGCCCACGGCCCACGCGCCCTGCATAGGCCGGCCATATCCGTCTGGGCTCAGCTGGACTCAGCGGTTAGCACCCGCTGACGTCCGACGGCGCATCCCGGCCGCCCGCGGATTACCAGGTCCGGGCTCGGCCACCGCCCGGAGAAGATCTGCTTCCCCCGAGCGGCGCGCAGCAGGAGCGAGGCGAGCCCCCAGCAGCTGCTCCTGCCGCGCCGCAGTGAAGAACGATTCAGGCTCGCTACTTCGAGGCATGTGTCGTACCCAATACGCCCCCTGGCATCGCAAACCTCCCGGATCTCGCATATGAAGGAGCGCACCGATGAACCGCCCCCACCCAGAAGCGTCCAACTCTGGTGAGTTCAAAGGCTTCAACGAAGCCCGGCGCATGATGTGGTGCCATGACGCTCGTGCCCGCGTGTACGAGCGGTTCGAGCAGACGAGCTTCATCGGTGACACGAACGTTGCAGCGGTCCACGTCGACAACACCACCAGGGCAGACCGTGTGTTCCTCGTGGCATTCGACAAGGCCGGCCAGCAGATCGGCGTCGACACGCTCTACATCGACGAGCCGAATCAACACCTCGACATCGCACCCGAGTTCGACCACGACTTCACCGGCATGGATGTCGTGCCGGACTCACAGCTTGACCAGGTCATCTCTCGCGAGAACGGCTGGGTCGTCAACCTGAAGGTACTGCGCGAGTACGACCCCTTAGCCGATCGCCGGGCCACGCAGCGCGCGGTGTTCCTGGCGCACCTGCAGGACATGATGAAGAAGGGTGACGTCCGCGGATTCCTGTTTGGCCGGGGTGAGTCCGACGACACTGATGCGGCGTGAGAGACCACGACCTCGTACCTCAGAAGATCCCGCCGGCAGCCTGGCCGGCGGGGTTTTCTGATCTCTGACGCTGTTACAGTGCTGCATTTTCGCAACAGGGGAGGGGATCAGCACAGCTGATCCGGGCGTCGAACCGGGCCGAGTGCTTTGCGGGGAGACATACCGTGGACCGGCTCACGCCGGTCCCGGGTGACGCCTCGCGGTGAGCCCTACGAGGCCACGCAGTTCGTCTTCGGCACCTTCGACGTCCCGGAGCAGCAACCATGAGCAAACCGCTGAGCATGAAGGACCCAACGGTCAAGTTCCACAGCAGCCGCGCCGGCGTCTACCGCGGCGAGACCACGATCTGGCAGGCCCCTGAGGGAAGTCTCTACCGCGTCGTCCAGCGTCTGGACCCGGCCGAGTTCGAGATCGCGGCCCTCGTCCCCACCGGGTGGATCACGCTTCTGGCCCTGCACAAAGAAGCAGACGGCGTAGCCGACCAGGATGAAGCGATGAACCGCTGGCTGGACATCCAGAACCTTTCCCCGACCTCGAGCGGCGACTGGGTGGCAGAGCCCAGGACCGAAGCATGACCGCCTCCGCCGATTCCGGGCTCACGCTGGACGACGTCCTCGATCTGAGCACAGCGCTCGATCTCGTCGATGCGAAGGTCGAGCTGCTCAGCGAGTACAAGCTTAAATACCCGCAGGACTACACGCCGGATGGCATCTGGTCCGTGAGGGACGAGTTCGAGCAGCTGCCCCAGCTGCGCACGCGACTGGTGGATCTGCGGGCCCGCGGTAGCAGAGTCCTCTGCCTGAGAAGACGAGCATGTGGGGGGGGCCGCGGCCCCCCCCCCCCGCCCACCCAAACCAACGGGGACCCCCCCCCCCCCCCGCCCCCGGGGGCGCCACCCCCGGGGGCGAGCGCGCCACAC